>JAOTYS010000060.1 GCA_029861795.1 Gammaproteobacteria bacterium
ATCGGTGCGCAGTTAGCGGACAAGAATGTCAGACTAGGACGCAGTTTGGCAGGATTGTTTAGATAGTCATCATAAAGGATTGATAAGTAACACAATAGTGTTTGGTAGGCTGTATATCATATGCCCCGTGATAGAATCTTTAACGGAGAAATTTTTGCCGCCATTTTTTTGTTGGTCGAATGGAACACTCCTTAAAAACGACTCCATTGATCTCGCATCGTGTTGGGCCGTGACGTCGATCGCGAGATAACAAGAAAGGAGGACAATCGAGATATGAAGATTAGAGTTGCGATCGCAGGGGTGGGAAATTGTGCCAGCTCCTTGATCCAAGGAATTTATTTTTACGCAACGAGGGAGGGAGAGCCGGTTATAGGATTGATGCATCAGCGCATAGGAGCGTACGGCCCTGGAGATATAGAGGTTGTCGCCGCGTTTGACATTGATGAGAGGAAGGTGGGTCGAGACGTAGGGGAGGCGATCTATGCCCTGCCGAACTGTACCAAGGTGTTTTATAAAGATGTGCCAATGTTGGGCGTTCAGGTGCACAAGGGTCCGGTTTTGGATGGAATGTCCCAGCATATGGAGGGTTATGGTGAGGCGGAGCGTTTCATAGTGTCGAAGGAGCGGGCGCTGACCCAAGCAGAGGTAGTGAAAATATTAAGACGAAGTGGTGCCGAATTGTTACTTAATTATCTGCCAGTAGGCTCGGAGGAGGCGACGCGGTTTTATGTGGAATGTGCGCTCGAGGCGGGAATTGGCTTAGTGAACAACATTCCGGTATTCATCGCCAGTGATGAGCGCTGGGCGCAGCGTTTTGAGCAGAAGGGTTTACCGATAATAGGGGATGATATCAAGGCACAGGTAGGGGCGACGATCACCCATCGAGCGCTGGTGGATTTGTTTCGCAAGCGTGGAGTGAAGTTGGATCGGACGTACCAGTTGAACACAGGAGGAAATACAGATTTCTTGAACATGTTGAATCGAACCCGCTTGGCGTCGAAGAAGGAGTCAAAGACCGAGGCGGTGCAGTCCGTGGCAGGAGAGCGCCTGGAAGCCTGCGATATACATGTCGGACCGAGTGATTATGTAAGGTGGCAGAAGGACAACAAGGTATGTTTTATCCGAATGGAGGGCAGGCTCTTTGGGGATGTGCCAATGGAGTTGGAGTTGAGGTTATCGGTGGAGGATTCACCGAACTCAGCGGGTGTGGCGATCGACGCGATTCGTTGCGGCAAATTGGCACTGGAAAGGGGAAAAGGAGGAGTACTAAATGCACCTTCTGCTTATTTTTGTAAGCATCCGCCGAGGCAGTACACGGATGATGAAGCATATCGGATGACCGAGGCTTTCATCGCAGGCAAGTGGGTGGACCAGTCCGATGTGCCGGATAAGGCTGAACGCAGACAATCCGCCACGGGTTAGCGACGCGGATAACGGCGGCCTTTTCAGTAATATTCTGAGCACGCCTTATAGGCATAGAGTTCTCTAGCCTGTCTGCCGGTCCTGGTGATGGTGAGGTGTCTGTGGAAAGGGGAGATGACGGATTTCCTCGTAGTTTCCAGTGGGCAACCTTTATCATGCGACATCCGAAAGTGAAGGCCGAGGTCGCCCATATCCTCGACCATGCTCGTTTCCATCATCGCGATCCAGACTCGCGGGATTGAGCAATGCGGGCTTGGTAGATGGTGCCACGCGCGCGAGATATTTGGCGATTTTGGTTGGATGAGGTCATTGAACGACCCGAGTGCATTGAAGATCGATCGAACTTGTGGTTCTCCGCTACTCCAGCGCAAGATGCGGAAATACGAAGGCTATTTGAGGCAGATGTAAAGCGTGCCGGTGCAGGACAGTTGGATGCGTGGAAGAAGACTGCCCAGGGACATCTTGTGCTTATTGTGTTGCTCGATCAGTTTCCGCGCAATATCTACCGTGGGCGCCCCGAGGCGTTTGAGTTTGATGAGCAGGCGCTTAGGCTTTGTCTCGTTGGACTCGATAGAAAAATTGACCAAACGTTGACGCTAGTCGAGCAAGTGTTCTTTTACATGCCATTGCAACACGCGGAGGATGCGGTGGCCCAACGTTTGTCTGTTGAGAAGAGCGAACAGCATTTGAAAGAGACGCCGGCGGTAATGCAAAAGTTCGTTCAAGACAATTATAAGTATGCGATACAGCATCAGCGGATAATAGATCGCTTTGGCCGTTTCCCTCATCGTAATCCTATTCTAGGAAGAACACCGACCGCCGAGGAGCGGGATTATCTCGCGAAAGGCGGTTCGACCTTCGGACAGGCCAAGAGAAAACGATGACTTGGTCCTTTGGTCGATTTTGTGAACACTACTCTTGAGGAGATAAGCCATGCAAAAGCCAGTTCGAGTCGCGGTGACCGGTGCTGCGGGACAGATCAGTTACGGATTATTGTTTCGCATCGCTGCAGGCAATATGTTAGGCGACGATCGGCCAGTGATTCTGCAGCTACTTGAGATTCCGCCTGCGATGGACGCACTTAGTGGGGCCGTGATGGAACTCAACGACTGCGCCTTTCCGCTTCTGCACGGCATAGTTTCCACTGATGATCCTGCCACTGCATTCAAGGATGCAGACTATGCACTATTGGTCGGCGCGAAACCGCGTGGGCCAGGGATGGAGCGCAAGGATTTGTTGAACGAGAATGCCAAGATTTTCTCGGTTCAGGGTAAAGCCCTAAACGAGGTTGCGAGTCGCAGCGTTCGAGTATTAGTGGTTGGCAATCCTGCGAACACCAATGCGCTGATCGCCCAGCGCAATGCGCCCGATCTCGATCCTCTGTGTTTTACCGCCATGACTCGACTGGACCACAACCGCGCCCTCAGTCAACTTGCGGCAAAGACAGGTTCCCACCCAACACAGATTAGCAGGATGACCATCTGGGGCAATCACTCGGCAACCCAATATCCTGACATTCATCACGCAACGGTGAAAGGTGAGACGGCTATCGAGTTGGTCGATAAGAAATGGTTCCATGAAACTTTTATTCCAACAGTGCAGCAACGTGGCGCCGCAATCATAAAGGCCCGTGGTGCCTCTAGCGCGGCATCCGCGGCATCGTCGGCCATCGATCACATGCGAAGCTGGGCGAAGGGAACACCAGCGGACGACTGGGTCAGTATGGCAATAACCAGTGACGGCAGCTACGGTGTTGAGTCGGGCCTGATTTATTCGTATCCGGTAAGGTGTCGCAATGGACGCTATGAAATTGTTAACGGACTGGATATCAACGAATTTAGCCAAGAGAAAATGACCGCGACGGAACAGGAATTGAAAGAAGAACGTGACGCTGTGAAACATCTGTTGTGAGTATGTCCTAACATTTCTAGTTCAGGAGGAAGTTTGATGGGCGGTGAACGTACCGAGCGCGTTAGTTTTCCGGGGATACAAGGGACAAACCTGGACGGACGGCTGCATCTACCAACGGGGCGCCCGAAAGCCTATGCGTTGTTTGCGCACTGTTTTACTTGCTCCAAGGATAGTGTTGCCGCCTCGCGTATTAGCCGAGCCTTGGCGGACCGTGGCATTGCGGTATTACGCTTCGACTTCACTGGTTTAGGAGGGAGCGAAGGGGATTTTGCCAACACAAACTTTTCCTCCAATGTGGGCGATCTGGTTCAGGCAGCGGGTTACCTAAAGGAAAATGGAGAGGCGCCACGCGTTCTAGTCGGCCATAGCTTAGGTGGATCCGCTGTGTTAGCGGCGGCGGCGCAAATTCCCGAGGTGGAGGCGGTGGCGACCATCGGTGCACCCAGTGATCCAGCTCATGTGGCCAAGCTGTTGGGTGAGACATTGCCCGAGATCGAAAGCGGCGAAGATGTAGAGGTTGAACTTGGGAGGCGACGCTTTACCATTCGCAAACAGTTTCTCAAGGACATCGCCGAGCAGAATCTGACTCAGATCGTTCATAACTTCGGCAAAGCGTTACTAGTGATGCATTCTCCAAGTGACATCACAGTTTCGATCAGTCATGCACAGAGAATATTCGAAGCCGCGCGGCACCCCAAGAGCTTTATCACTTTGGACAACGCCGATCATCTCCTCATGCGTAAACGCGACGCAGCCTATGTGGCTGAGGTCTTAGTGGCGTGGGCTTCACGTTATGTCAGTCCAGTAGCTATGAAAGAGGACGCCGTCGGTAGGGAAACGGTATCACCGGGCAGTGTGCTGGTGACAGAGACTGGCACGGGTAAGTTCACCCAGCAGGTCCGAGTGGGGTCACATCGCTTCCTTGCAGACGAGCCGACATCGGTCGGCGGCGATGATGCTGGCCCGTCGCCATACGATTTATTATTAGCGGCTTTGGGAACCTGCACGGCTATGACTTTGCGACTGTATGCAGATCGCAAGAAGTGGCCGCTAGAGCGAGTCGGCGTCGTGCTCCACCACGACAAGATCCATGCCGACGACTGTGAGGCGTGCGAAACACAGTCCGGAAAAATCGATCGTATCGCGCGTGAGATCCAACTATCCGGGAATCTCGATGAAGAGCAGCGCAAACGCCTGATGGAGATCGCGGATAGGTGTCCGGTGCATCGGACGCTGCACTCTGAGATCTTGATCGAGACCGGGCTTTCAAGCTGACGTGACACTGTGTTGAATCTCTCCGTAATCATTGCCACTCATAACAGGGCCGACTGCATAGGCCGCGCACTACGCTCAGTGATGCAGCAGTCGCTGCGGCCACGCGAAGTAATGGTAGTGGATGATGGTTCCGATGATGACACCGAAAACATCATCCGTAGTCAATTTCCAGAGGTATCCTATATCAAGCAGACGCATCAGGGCGTCAGCAACGCACGCAATACCGGAATCCAAAATTCCAAGGGTGAGTGGATAGCGTTTCTCGATTCAGACGACGAATGGCGACGTACTAAGTTGGAGCGGCAGTGGAACGCGCTACAAAAGCAGGCCGAGCACAAGTTATGTCACTGCGATGAGATCTGGATGCGCAATGGTGTGCGTATCAATCAGAAGAAACGACATACTAAGGCAGGGGGCTGGAATTTCCAAAATTGCTTAGCGCTTTGTGTCATCTCTCCGTCCGCGGTGCTCATGCACGGAAGCGTGTTTGATCGCGTGGGGTTATTCGACGAATCGTTGCCCGTTTGCGAAGATTACGATTTGTGGCTTCGAATATGCGCGGTGTATCCCGTGCTGTTTGTACCCGAGCAGTTAGTCATTAAACGTGGCGGTCATGCCGATCAACTATCCAGGCGCTACTGGGGGATGGATCGTTTTCGCATTCAGGCGTTGCAAAAGATCATAATCTCGGACAACTTGTCTGCTGATGACCGTCGGGCGGCGATCGCGATGATTGTGCACAAGATTCGTGTATACATGAGTGGCGCTCAGAAGAGGGGCAAACACCAAGAGGTGCGTGAATATCAGGCCATGCTCGAGTTCTATCAGGGTATCGCTGCTACGCGAATAAGAGGACTGAGCGACACCGATGAAGCGCGCAGCCAAGACCGGGCGCTAGCCGTGTAATACGGAGCATGATCCGTATCGTCGTAGCGATGCCCGCTGAGGCTAGGCCCTTGATTGATTACTATGGGTTGAGATCCTGGAACAGCAACGGTGCATTTCCACTATATCGAAATGAAAACATGGCGCTGATTGTCTCGGGGATTGGGAAGACTGCGGCGGCCGCAGCGACTGCATTTGCTCACGCCCATATTCCAACCGACCGTCCATCCGCTTGGCTCAACATAGGCGTTGCCGGGCATCCCAGTAGGACCCTGGGCGAAGCCGTAATCGCACACAAGATCGTTGATTTTGCAACCAACAACAGCTGGTACCCACCGCAAGTGTTGAAACCACCTGGCGATAGTGACAGCGTAATGACCGTGGACGCACCTGTCACTGCGTATGATGATGACGTGGTCTACGATATGGAAGCTGCTGCCTTTTTCCCCACCGCCTGCCGCTTCGTCATCGGAGAGCTAGCCCAATGTTATAAGGTCATCTCCGACAATCGCGGTTCGCCCGTGCAAGACGTCACCATGGATCTCATCGATTCGCTTGTTCGCAATAAACTCAATGAGATTGATGACCTTGCAGTGCGACTGAATCGCCTCGCAGATGAATACGGCAAACCCCGGTCCGATCATCCTGAGTTTGAGCGATTCCTAGAAACGTGGCGGTTCAGTGTTTCGCAACGGCATCGTCTGCGACGGTTGCTAACCCAGTGGTCGGCAAGAACTGAGAAATCTCCGTGGGGCGATGAACTTGGTAAGCAGAAATCCGCTAAGGATGTATTAAGCCAGCTTGAACAGCAGCTGTTAACGCTTCCTGTGAATTTTGGATGATCCCCGTTTGATCCGGCATCTCTATATCGAAGAAGCTGTGACGACACATCCGCGGGTACAACAAATCTGCGAACGCTACCCTAAGGCGGCGCGTATTGTTTGCGAACGTTATGGGCAGGTGTTTAACCGCAAAGCCCAGAGTTTTCGACTGCAAAAGTCACAACCATCAATGATCTTGGCGCAGAAGTTTGATGGTTTTGTGTTGCCAGCGCCGCCCGGATATGGTGTGGGCAGCCAATGCAATTATTACTTTTCTCACATGCTGAACTGTATCTACGATTGTCGCTACTGTTTTCTACAAGGCATGTATCGCTCCGCTCACTATGTCGTGTTCGTCAACTACGAGGATTTTGTGCATGTGCTGGATGAAATTATTACACGGCACGATGGCTCAAACATTTGGTTCTTTTCAGGGTACGATTGTGACAGCCTGGCCTTGGAACCGGTGACCGGGTTTGTTGATTTTATCTTGCCGGTATTTGAATCTAGGCCTAGTGCCTATCTAGAGTTGCGTACCAAAAGCACCCAGGTTCGTTTGCTTTGCGCGCGTGAGCCGCTACCCAATGTCGTCGTTGCGTTTAGCTTCACGCCGGAAGAGATCTCCCTTGCGCTGGAACACAAAGTGCCCAGCGTATCGTCCCGTATTGAGGCTATGCTGCAATTGCAGGAACGCGGGTGGAACTTAGGCTTGAGGTTTGATCCCATCATCTATACCGATGCCTACCGTGAGCAGTATGAGCGCCTTTTTTGTCAGGTTTTCGACAGACTAAAGATAGATTCCCTGCGCTCGGTCAGTCTAGGCGCGTTCCGGCTTCCCAAACAGTTTCATATCAACATGTTGCGGTCGTACCCTGAGGAACCGCTCTTCGCTGGGCCGCTTAACAATATCGACGGAATGATCGGTTATCGAAAAGAGCTAGTGGCCGAGATGATGGGATACTGTGAAGAGCATCTGCTCAAGTATATTCCACGGGATATCTATTTCCCCTGTGAAGTGACTACCTGATATGGGTGAGTCACCTACAGCGCTCGTCACCGGAGCGAGTTCCGGCATCGGGTATGCGGTGTGTCAACGGTTACTAGAGCTAGGTTATCAGACTATCGGTGTTGCAAGAGACTTCACCAAGTTGCCTGACGATGGTGGTGCGTTCCATAGGGGGGAGATAGATCTATCCAAGCTTGATGAACTTCCCGCACATCTCGACGCGTTGACTACGCGTTATCCCGATGTAGATGCGATAATTTTTTGCGCAGGTGCCGGCCGTTTTGGATCGTTGGAAGAATTCTCTTATACTCAGATCAAGTCGCTGGTGAATTTGAATCTGACCAGTCAGATCTATGTGGCACGTGCCTTCCTGCCCATAATGAAGCGGCGGCGACGCGGTGATCTGATCTTTATCGGTTCCGAAGCAGGACTCACGGGTGGTCGACGCGGGGCCGTGTATTCCGCAACAAAGTTTGCGCTGCGTGGTCTGGCGCAATCGCTTAGAGATGAATGTGCTGCGAGCCGTGTCCGCGTATCTATCATCAATCCCGGGATGGTGAAGACAGCTTTTTTTGACGACTTGGATTTCGGCCCCGGGGAGAGCGAGGATAACTATATAGAGCCTTGCGACGTTGCAGCGGCCGTCGAAAGTATATTGGTATTACGTAGCAGCACTGTCATCGATGAGATTAACTTATCCCCGTTAAAGAAAGTGATTCGCGCCAAGCAAAGAACATAGGCGCCAAAATCGGTCGCGGTAGATAGCGACTAGTTGCCAAATGCCAAAAACGTACCGAGAGGTACTTGGAGCAAGGAACCCATGAGTATTTCATGCCATACGGCTGTTGGGCCCGACTGCTGCGGATATGGGGATTGAGAGGCGTGCCGGATGCCCAGAAGCACGGCAGATAGGCCGATCACACTAAGTATCAGCACAACAATAAGAGCTGCCTGAGATTGCCATACCAGAGTCATGTTTAAACCCCCGATGTATCCGTACTCTCAATATAGGGGTGTCTCTGACTCAATATGTGAACAATTGATAACTGGTACTATTGTGAAATGAAGCGGGAACAAATCGCGCGAGCTGCAGAAATTGTGCAGCAAGCGCGGGAAAAGGGTGAGTTGTTGACCGAAATCCCAACGGCTTGTAGGCCCAGTACGCTGGGAGAGGCCTACGCGATTCAAGACCACTTAATTGTGCTGTTGGATGAACAGATCGTTGGATGGTTTTTAGGCTGTACTAACCGAGAAATACAACAGCAGTTGGGGTTGGGCGATCCATACTCGGCGAGACTATTGGCTTCGTCATTGTTTACTAGCCCCGCGACACTTGCCTTCCCGCCTGATCTTCCCGTTGTTCTTGAGGTCGAGTTCGCCTTTAAACTTGGCCAATCGTTGCCGCGGCGGTCCCCGCCTTACTCGGAACAAGAAGTAGCAAGCGCCGTCGCAGCAGTTCATCCAGCAATTGAAGTAGTGATCGGCCATTTCGTAGATTGGACGCATCAGGATGTCTACAGCCTTATCGCCGATAACGGAACGGACGGAGCCTTAGTGGTTGGAGACGGTGCCGAACAATGGCAAGACTTGGATTTGCGGCAGATTGAAGTAAGTTTGATCGTGAACGGTGAACAGACTCGTGAGGGACGGGGTTCGAACGTACTTCAAGGCCCCCTCTCAGCGCTTACCTGGCTCGCCAACCACGTAGATCGGAAGCCAGGTCTTCGTCAGGGACACATCATCAACACTGGAAGTTGTACCGCGATGTATTTCGTTAATCCGGGCGATATCGCCGTGGCGGACTTTGGACCGTTGGGCCAAGTGACTCTTAAATTAGGCTGATGCGACTTCTACACCTGCACCAGCCGATGAACATCAGCGGGGCGCGCTAAGACTTGATGACACACACACATGTTATGAGGGGCATATGACGAATATTGCGGTGTCCGGTGCAGCGGGGCGAATGGGCAGGTCAATCATTGAGGCCGCCCATAGGGATGCTGATTGTACAGTGAGTGCCGCGATCGAGCATGCTGATAGCGAGATGATTGGTTTAGACGCGGGTGAGATTGCCGGAGTGGGTCGGATTGATACACCCATTTCCGCGAGCCTCAACGGCGAGGAGTTTGATGTGCTGATCGAATTCACAAACCCGGAGACCACTTTGGAACACGCAGAGATATGCCGCGAATCTGGACGGCGCATGGTCATCGGGACCACGGGTTTGAACCGCCAGCAGCAAGCGTCAGTTGAAAAGGCTGCAAGTGATATTGCTATGGTGTTAGCGCCAAACATGAGTGTAGGAGTGAATCTTTGTTTCAAACTACTGGAGATCGCTGCTAGAACATTGGGCGATGAAGTGGATATCGAGGTGCTGGAGGCGCATCATAAACATAAGGTCGATGCCCCATCGGGGACCGCCTTGCGCATGGGTGAGGTGATTGCCGATACGTTGGGTCGGAATCTTCGAGAGTGTGCGGTATACGGTCGTGAAGGAATGACCGGCGAACGGCAAAGAGAAACCATAGGTTTCGCCACTGTGCGGGCCGGTGACATCGTCGGTGAGCACACGGTGTTGTTTGCAGGCGCTGGTGAGCGCGTCGAAATCACGCACAAGGTTTCTAGCCGTACAACTTTCGCCTCGGGAGCGGTGCGCGCGGCGCGCTGGATCATAGGGCGTGAACTAGGGTTATACGATATGCAGGATGTGTTAGGGCTGCGTTGAACTGAGGCACGTTCTCAAATAAAATCGCCAGCGAGCAATGATCCCAAATCTGCATCCAGAACCAGGGAGAAATCCGTCGGGTTTCTCCCTTTTTTTGAGCCTGGAGAAATAGTTGGAGCAGTCGGCACTGTTGGTCCTTGAGGATGGTACAGACTTCCAGGGTCTCTCCATGGGCGTGAACGGTCGGGCGGTGGGCGAGGTGGTCTTCAATACCGCCATGAGCGGTTACCAAGAGATTCTGACAGATCCCTCATACGCCAAACAAATCATCACATTTACCTATCCACATATTGGCAATACTGGAGTCAACTCTCAGGACCACGAGTCGACAGGAGTGTTTGCCTCGGGGATAGTGATTCGCGATGTGCCGCGGCGTTCAAGTAATTGGCGCGCCGAGGAATCGCTTCCCGAATTTTTGATTCGCAGACAAATTGTAGCCATTGCAAACATCGATACCCGCAAGCTGACCCGCCTGCTGCGAGAGAAAGGCGCGCAGCGCGGCTGCATTGTGGCCGGCGAAGGTCTCAGCAAGAAAGACGCCCTTGACGCAGCCCGAGCTTTTCCCGGTCTCAAGGGGATGGACCTCGCACACGAGGTTTCCGTCACAGAGTCCTATGTGTGGAACGAAGGCGGATGGGACGCTAGTAGTGGTTATCGAACCGCCTCACCGACTCGTTACCAGGTCATCGCATATGACTTTGGCATAAAGCGTAATATTCTTCGCATGCTGGTTGATCGTGGCTGCGCGGTGACAGTGGTGCCTGCAAAGACACCAGCAAAACAAGTATTGGAAACCCAGCCGGATGGCGTATTTTTGTCCAATGGTCCCGGTGATCCGGAACCTTGTAGCTATGCCATAGAGGCTATTCGAGATATCGTCGATCAAGGACTACCCGTGTTCGGGATTTGTCTAGGACATCAGCTTTTAGCTCTGGCTTCGGGTGCACGAACGCTGAAAATGAAGTTCGGTCACCACGGCGCCAATCACCCTGTGCAAGATCTGGACAGCAACCAAGTATTGATCACCAGCCAGAATCACGGTTTCGCCGTTGATGATTCCTATCTACCTAACAATGTGCGCATAACCCACCGTTCGTTGTTTGATGGTTCGGTGCAAGGCATTGCTCGTACTGATGCCCCGGCGTTTTCGTTTCAAGGTCATCCGGAGGCAAGCCCCGGTCCCCACGACATAGGTGTGCTGTTCGATAGGTTCGTGCAAATGACACAAGAGTATGGACACTCACAAGACGTATCGGAGCATTCTAGGATCGTATAGCGATCACCTGCAGTCATGCCCAAACGAACGGATATTGAAAGCATATTAATTATCGGTGCCGGACCCATCGTTATCGGGCAAGCCTGTGAGTTCGACTACTCTGGAGTGCAGGCGTGCAAGGCCCTGAAAGAAGAAGGCTACCGAGTGGTGTTGGTCAATTCCAATCCGGCGACCATCATGACCGACCCAGAGTTTGCCGACGCGACTTATATCGAGCCCATTCAGTGGCAGGCGGTAGCGAAAATCATTGAAGCTGAGAGACCTGACGCGTTGCTTCCGACAATGGGCGGACAGACAGGACTTAATTGTGCCTTGGATTTGGCGAGAGAAGGCGTGTTACATACTCACGGTGTCGAGATGATTGGCGCGAGTCGTGAAGCCATCGACAAGGCGGAGGATCGTGAACGGTTTAGGAACGCGATGCGATCGATTGGTCTTGAAACTGCTCGTGGTGATCTTGCTCACAGCATGGATGATGCATTCCGCGTTCAGGGACAATTCGGTTACCCGGTAATCGTAAGACCGTCATTTACCTTGGGCGGTAGTGGAGGCGGCATTGCCTATCATCGTGAGGAGTTCATTGAGATCTGTGAGCGAGGGCTTGATGCCTCCCCTACCAACGAGCTGCTCATCGAGGAATGTTTTATCGGGTGGAAGGAATACGAGATGGAGGTTGTTCGTGATCATCGGGACAACTGTATCATTGTGTGTTCTATTGAAAACTTCGATGCAATGGGGGTTCACACCGGAGACTCTATTACCGTGGCGCCCGCGCAGACTTTGACCGACAAGGAGTATCAGCGGATGCGTGACGCCAGTATTGCGGTGTTGCGTGAGATCGGTGTCGATACCGGTGGTTCCAATGTGCAATTTGGGGTGGATCCGACTGACGGGCGTATGGTGATCGTAGAGATGAACCCACGGGTCTCGCGTTCGTCGGCTCTTGCCTCCAAGGCGACTGGATTTCCTATTGCCAAGGTGGCGGCGAAGCTTGCGGTTGGGTTCACATTGGATGAATTGAGAAACGAGATCACCGGTGGTGCCATGCCCGCCTCATTCGAGCCGACCATAGACTATGTCGTAACCAAGATCCCACGTTTCGACTTTCAAAAGTTTCCGCAAGCTGATGCAACACTGACGACACAGATGAAGTCTGTGGGTGAAGTTATGGCCATCGGCCGGACTTTCCAAGAGTCGATTCAGAAGGCGATCCGGGGTTTGGAAATAGAAAGTCATGGGTTGGAATCGCAGATAGTAGGGCAGAGTGGCGGTGAGAGTAAGGACTTGGTTACGCAGGAGCTGCGAGTTCCCGGCGCACGAAGACTTTGGTACATCGCCGACGCATTTCGATTGGGAATGAGTGTGGAACAAGTCAATAAATTGACGGCCATCGATCCTTGGTTTCTTGCCAATATCGAGGAATTGGTTCAAATCGAGGAACAACTGCGAGAAAACGGTCTCACGCAAGATGATCGTGAAACCATATTTGACTTGAAAAGAAGGGGCTTTTCCGATCATCGCTTGGCGTCGCTCCTGAGTATGACTGAGCAACAGTTCTACGAATTACGCCACGAAGCCAAGGTGCACCCAGTGTATAAGCGTGTGGATTCGTGCGCAGCAGAGTTCGCGGCCACCACCGCATATATGTACTCCACCTATGAACAGGAATGCGAAGCCGCACCTGAGCAACGGGATAAGATAATTGTCCTGGGCGGCGGGCCAAACCGTATTGGCCAGGGGATTGAATTTGATTACTGCTGTGTGCATGCATCGATGGCGCTGCGTGAGGACGGCTATCAGACAATTATGGTCAACTGTAATCCAGAGACGGTATCCACCGACTATGACACGTCGGATCGGTTGTATTTCGAGCCGCTGACCCTTGAGGACGTGCGCGAGATCATTGACGTTGAAAAACCGACGGGGGTGATTGTGCAGTATGGGGGACAGACTCCGCTTAAGCTCGCCCGTTCATTAGAGGCCAACGGTTTCCCCATCATCGGGACTTCGCCAGAATCTATACATCTGGCAGAGGATAGAGAGAGGTTCCAGGGTCTGTTAAAAGGGCTGCAGATCGCACAGCCGCCTAATCGAACCGCAGCCAGCTCAGAGCAGGCGTTGCGGCTTGCAGATGAGGTTGGATATCCGCTAGTAGTGAGGCCATCTTATGTACTGGGTGGTCGGGCAATGGAGATTGTCTATAACCGCGAAGACTTGGAAATTTATATGGGCGCTGCTTTTCAAGTATCCAATGAGTCTCCAGTATTGTTGGATCGATTTCTTAATGACGCCGTTGAAGTGGACGTAGATGTGGTGTGTGACGGCAAGGAGGTGGTCATAGGTGGCATCATGGAACACATTGAAGAGGCAGGAGTTCACTCTGGTGACTCGGCGTGTTGTTTGCCACCGTTTAGCCTCGCCCCAGAGCTGCAAGACGAGATCCGGGATCAGTCGCGACGGCTCGCCATCGCCTTGAATGTGATTGGGCTAATGAATGTGCAATTTGCGGTGCAGAAGGGCAACATATATGTGCTGGAAGTGAATCCACGTGCCTCACGAACTGCGCCGTTCGTGTCGAAGGCGACTTCACGACCACTGGCCAAGATCGGAGCCCGCTGTATGGTTGGGCGTAGCCTTAAGCAGCAAGGTGTGGAGGGCGAGCTCATTCCCCACTACTATTCGATCAAGGAAGCCGTATTCCCGTTCATCAAGTTTCCAGGTGTAGATACCGTCCTGGGACCGGAGATGAAAAGTACTGGTGAGGTGATGGGAATCGGCGGTAGTTTTGGGGAGGCATTCGACAAATCGCAGCATGCCGCGGGTGCCTCCATACCGCGCTCGGGTCAAGTATTCATGAGTGTAAAGCGCTCTGATCGAAAAAACATCATAGAGATCGCCAGATATTTTGCGGATAACGGCTTTAGCATTGTGGCGACGCGGGGAACCGCTAATGTGTTGCAAGAATCGGGCATTGAGGTCAAATTGGTCAATAAGGTCAACGAGGGTAGGCCCCATATAGTGGATCTGATTCGAAATGATGAGATCGATCTCATCGTCAACACCACCGCGGACAAGCGCAGCCTTGTACACTCATACACCATTAGACGTGAGGCATTGATGCGTAAGATTACGTATTTCACTACTCTGGCGGCAGCCAGGGCCGCGAGTGAGGCGCACAGAATATCCCGGGATATTAGCGTCAATCAGTTACAGTCTCTGCACCAGGACCTGGTAGCATGACTCGGGTTCTGCTGACTACCGCCGGTGCTGAGAAGTTACGCGCTGAGCTGCAGCGGCTCAAGAGTAAGGAGCGCCCGCAAATCATAGAGGCCTTGGCGCAGGCGCGTTCTCACGGAGATCTCTCAGAGAACGCGGAGTATGACGCAGCACGAGATAAACAGAGTTTTATCGAGGGGCGTATCGCAGAACTCGAATCTCAATTGGCTCGAGCAGAAGTGATCGACTTAAGTACGATCAATGGTGATGGCCGCATAGTGTTCGGTTGCACGGTTGAGCTGCATGACGAGACCAGCGATCAGGTGGTGAGCTACCAAATTGTCGGTGATTTGGAAGCGGATATAGACCAAGGCCAGGTGTCGCTCGGATCTCCGCTTGCGCGGGCGCTAATCGGAAAGGAGGAGGGGGACGAGGTCGAGGTGGAAACACCTGGGGGGACGCGCCGCTACGAAGTTCTGAGCGTGAGCTACAGCTAGCGGCGAGTGCGTTGTCGGCTTAGGCTTAGACCCTCGTTTGCCTAGTGAGGGCAGTCATTGTCCATTGCTCTTTTGTTAGAGCTCACCGCTGTGGTAGTTTGACTACGACGCCGCTGTCGAGTCCGTTCTGGTTGCTTGTTGAAGCCTC
>JAOTYS010000440.1 GCA_029861795.1 Gammaproteobacteria bacterium
GCTAGCCAGTGCAAACCGTATTCCACCGCTATAAAGCCGAACAGAAGGGTAATCAGTGGGACGAGTACCGTGTAAAGTGCTTTCTTACCTGAAGTGACCGCTTTACTCATATGTTGTCAGGTGAAATTAGCGCCGTCCGGTCCTGGTCCTATGCAACACAGCTTCGACACTTATTCTTGAAGCACTCGGTTCTCTGCCAATGGACGTAGCTGCCTTCGTTTATCAAGGAAACAATTGCCTATTACCAGGAAATCTATGCCAGTATGCATGAAACAACTGAAAGCGTCTTGCGGTCCACAAACAATGGGTTCGCCGCGAACATTAAAGCTTGTGTTTACGAGCATCGGGATTCCAGTGAATTCATGGAATCGTGAGATCAATTTGTGGAACAATGGGTTGATCTCTCGATGTACTGTTTGGATGCGTGCCGAGTAATCAACGTGAGTTATTGCCGGTACTTGAGACCGTGAGATTTTCAGCTTATCGAACGCCGTCTCAAAGTTGTTATCTTCATTTACGATGCGTTTATCTTCACTGAGCTTCCTGACAAACATCATGTAAGGGCTATCGTCATCTAACTCGAACCACTCACTTACATATTCGCGCAAGACTGCGGGTGCGAAGGGTCGGAAGGATTCGCGGAATTTAGTTTTAAGATTCAAGCGCCTCTGCATATTGGATGAGCGGGGGTTAGCTAAGATAGATCGACTTCCCAAAGCGCGAGGGCCGAATTCCATACGCCCCTGGAACCAACCCACAACAGCGTCGTTGCAGAGTGCCGCGACGCAACGATCGATCAATTCATCTTCGCCGAACACATCGAAGCGTGCTTTAACGTCATTCAGCCGGCGTTCTATTTCACCCTGCTTGAATTCCGGTCCCAGCAAGGCGCCCTGCATAAGATCTGGAGTCTCTAAGTTGTGTTGTCGAGGTCGCCGCAGTACCCAATGGTTGAGGCAGAGCGCAGCTCCTAACGCGCCGCCCGCATCGCCAGCGGCGGGCTGTACCCAAACGCCCTTGATTCTAGGCTCGTCCAAAAGCTTTCCGTTCGCAACGCAGTTAAGCGCCACGCCGCCAGCTAGACAAATGTTTGTTATGCCAGTTTCGTCGATTAGTGATTTCGCAAGTCGTACGATTATTTGGTTGACAACCTCCTGCAGGGATGCTGCCAAATCCATGTGTTTGGTCTCTAATTTAGAATTGGGTTCCCTCGGCGGACCACCCAGCAAATCATGCAGTCGCTTGTTTGTCATCTTGAGACCAGTGCAAAAATCGAAGTAATCCATGTTGAGATGGAAGGACCCATCTGGCTTTATGTCGATCAATTCGTCGCACAGAAGTCTAGTGTGGCGTGGCTCACCATAGGGAGCAAGCCCCATTACTTTGTATTCACCGCTGTTAACACGAAATCCCAGGTAGAAGGTAATAGCAGAATAGAGAAGCCCCAGGGAATGCGGGAAACGAATCTCCTTGAGTAGTTCCAACTCATTAGTTCGGCCTATTCCCATACTTGTTGTCGCCCACTCTCCAACACCGTCTAAAGTTAGAACGACCGCTTCCTCGAATGGAGAGGGGAAGAAAGCACTCGCCGCATGGGCCTGATGGTGTTCGGTGAAGTCCAATCGCCCATCATAATCGGAATCGATCACCTTCAGCGCCTTCTGTAGCAAAACTTTCTGAAATAGCTTTTCCTTAATCCAATATAAAGCGGCGCGACGAAAGGATGCTGCACCGTGTGGCGCGAATGCCCTATAAGTTTCAAAGAGGCGGTCGAATTTGAGAAAGGGTTTATCGTAGAACACCACCCTATCGATTTCTGACAGGCGCAGATTAGCCGATTCGAGGCAGTAACGGATTGCGTTCTCTGGAAAACTTGCATCGTGCTTGTTGCGACTAAAGCGTTCCTCCTGCGCCGCCCCTGCTACCTGATCATTCACGATCAACGCAGCCGCACTGTCGTGATAGAAGGCGGATATGCCTAGTATTCTCATGCCAGTCGTCTCGTAGATGACTCAGAATAGCGTATAGAGGAGAGGAGCGAGGACCGAGCCCTCAGTTATAACCAATACACCTGCGGCGAGAAGTAGGATGAAAAGAATCGGAATCATCCATAGCTTTCGGTTCTCACGGATGAATTCCCAGAGTTCATTGAGGATTTCCCACATTGTGGCATTCCTTGCTAACTCTTGTTGTCGGGTCTGCGCGCGATGACAGTAAAGAATCCGTTTTCACCTTCGCGCCGGCGGGTCAGTAGGCACCCCATGTCAGACATTATGTTCTCTACCTTTGTCCCACTGGGTTCTGGTTCAAAGAGTCGGGTTTGTGGAGTAAAAGGCCGACCGGGGATACTGGAGGGCAAAGAGCGAACGAATTCCAAATTCAGATCTTTCAGCCAGCGAATTAATTCGGTGATCGTGTGATGGGATTCGTGGGGATTCTTATACTGGTCTAAGAACCAAGCCTGACGCTTCGCTTCGGAGATGTTGGGATTGACATTACGCGAGTCGAGGCTCAAAAACTTGTCCCCGGTGACGTGAAAAATCTTGCGTCGCAGTTTCGCTGGAATTCGACCCCAAGCATGGTAGAGCCCGATCATCATGAAACCGCCCGGGCGCACGAGCTTAGAGATTCTTGCCAATCCACTTTTAGGATCAGCGGTGTGGTGTAAGACACCATTACATATAACCAAATCGAAGATTCCTTGCTTGAAAACTGGACGGAAGAGGTTCATCTGCATGAAGTAGGCTCCACCCAAATTGTTGTTAGAGCGAAAATTCTCTCCCAGTCGCAGTGAATTCAAACAAATGTCCGTGCCAATAACGCTTCTATTCGCGATTGAGAGAAAGTTTGTAAGTTGGCCTGTTCCACAACCACATTCCAACACCACCGTGCTCGGGGGCAACTGCTGGTCTAGCATGTGTATAAAAACTCCCCCTCGGGCCTTTTCTACCAAATCCGATGTTGTTTCGAGATCGTCGTAATTGGGAAATGGTGTTTCTTCATAAAACGCCTTAATGTCTTCGGTAACGTCTTTACGTGAAAACTCGAAATTGTTCGGCACAAACATGCGCGGAATGTTCTCAGATATCTCAAAAGTATGATCGCAAGTTTTGCAGGTAAACAGGTCGCTGTTGCTGCTTAACTGATTGCCACAATTGGGGCATACCATGATTCCAGCTAGACTTTGCTGTGTATCCTCGGCCAGAGGGATAGGTGACGGGTAAGCCAAGAGACCTTTTCCTAGTATTGTTTTGAAATGGTTTCGGGTGGCGGGCCAGGCTTAGCGCGCACCTCCCACCATGATTCACAGTCTTCAGCCTTCCAGCGGAGATCTACTACTTTCTTAGACCCGAGGCGGGTCAAAATACCGACAGGTGTAAAGATCAACCAATAAAATAGTGTCAAGAAGACCACTGGAAAAAACCGGTTAAAGGCGCGCCCGAGACCCATCCACAAATGATTAATCGGACGCAACAGTGAGGACCGCGCAAGCGCGACGAACGCGAAGATTCCACCTGTCAACAGCCACCCTCGCCATACGGACGGTGTCTCGCCAAACAGTGGCAATAACCCGATTGCTAGAAAGATGGCTGCGAAAAAAACGCCGACTGTTCGGTCACTAGGCATTCCTAAGTACCGAACAGAGCTGGAGAAGATCTTTTCCGTCGGATGGGCGAGCGATTGCAAAAAACTTGGGCAAGCTCGATACAGAACTTGATTGTTGCCGCAGAAGCAAGGATCTTAATAAGCTGACGGTCATATGAGCGTAAACAAAGTTTTAGTAGTAAGACCTGTATCACCTCTGGTTCGATCTGTTGGCACCCCCTGTAGCACAGCGCGATTTTTATAGTCCTTTAGCGATACGTTCTACCTAAAAACCAGATCGACTTCAACCAAAGTCTTAAGCCTTGCAATTTGTGTTGGGAAACAACGGGCTTTTACCGGAGATTGTACAATTCAGTAAACCCGGGCCCTCGGTACCAATCCACACATTCCACCGTAGCGCTCAACCAAAATGTTCACACGCCCATTTCGACGTTATCGATCAACCGCGCCACCCCCAGCCGCGCGGCGACCAGTACGACCAGATCACGATCGCCGTGGTCGGGAACCTC
>JAOTYS010000061.1 GCA_029861795.1 Gammaproteobacteria bacterium
ATCGACTGGGACGGCGAAGAATTTCCGTCGATTATCGCACACAGCGAGGATATAGAACTTGGCCCTCCTTCCTACCCAGGAAAGCTACGACTGCAAAATCACTCTGCTCGTAATTTGACATTCATCGTTGAGGAATTCGCGTGGCGCCGCGACGCACTCACAGCCGATCGAGCCATCGCGTTGCAAGCCTTTAGAGACCTTTTTGACCACGATCTATTGCGCCCTGGTGATGATGTGGAAATCGACTCCATCACCATCATGTTCACAGACTTGAAAGGCTCCACGGCAATGTATGACAGGATTGGCGATCCCAAAGCCTACATCGTGGTACGAGAACATTTCGAGATCCTAGGACGTGCTGTCCGAGAATGTAACGGCAGTGTTGTAAAAATGATTGGTGATGCAATCATGGCGGTATTTGCTGATCCCGCTGACGGGCTGCGCTGTGGAATTCGCATACACGATGATATCGATCGATTTAACTCCGCATCCGGCAAGGAACCGATCACCATCAAACTAGGTCTGCATATGGGAAAATGCATTTCCGTCACGCTAAATGGCAGACTTGATTACTACGGTTCAGTGGCCAACATGGCGGCTCGTATACAAGGACAGAGCACGGGGGGTGACATCGTAATGTCCCGAGAATTCGTGAGTGACCCAGGGGTCGCGGCTCTGCTTAAGGATTTTTCGCTGAAGCAGGACACCGTGAATTTGAAAGGATTTCACGATCCAGTCCCCTATTTTCAGCTTCCCAGCGAGCAGCTTTCTGCAAGACGTAGTCAGCCGACAGGAGCAACGCGAAACTAAAGACGACCCCAGCCGATTTCTATAACAAACGCCTTGGGATCTTGCAGTTGAGGCTTCGCTCGTAAAAGGGCTGCTCCCCTTCGAAAGCCTCAAGCTCCGCGGTTACAGTAAAGTGTTCATCTGTGGCGGTCAGTCGTGTGGTAGCCTCTACGGCGATCTGCCAATCGCCACGACGATGCTCGAACCGCCAATGAGCCTCACCCGCGGCAGACAAGGGATCGTTTTCAGTAATGTAGTGGATCTCCTCACCTTTTGCGTCGACTTCCAACTTTGTTTCATCAATGCGAAAAGCGCCATCATCTTTGATATACGTCAGAGAGATTTGACCTGACGCGAGGTCGCGCTTCACCGTGCGCTTTCGACTCACCGGGCGCAGCCAGGTCAGTGCAAGGGGTTGCGGGATCACAGCAACCTCAAACGGACTATCTGTGTCGTCATGAATTTCACCGTCGTAAACCGGCAACTCTAACCAACACTCCCCCGCAACGATGGTGAGTGTTGTCCTCTCGGCAGAGGGCCAGGCTAACGGCCAGTATGCATTAGACACGCTAACGCGCAAGCGATGGTCCTTGGGAATGACTTGTCCAACGTCATTTAGCTTTATCATTACAGTATAACGTTCACCTGGCACCAACTCTTGGGGTTCACTAGAGCTGTCACGGTGTGTGAGATTCAGTAATCCGTAAGTAATACGACTCGATTCACCATTTGGCGACACAACACACAGGCGCACCGCCACCAATCCGCCACACCGATCTGAGGCGAGCCGCAGCTTCATTTCCGGAGCACCTAGAATGGTTATGGATTCTGCTAGGGGCCGCGAGTCGAACGTTAGTGATCTTGAGTCATCCACGCGTTGATCGGGGGACATTTCCGGCCCGATCCCATGGGGACACCATTCGCCTGCTGCCACTCCAGTAATAAGCGGACTACAGCACAAGAGTTCCTGCGGATCAGAGGCATCAGCGTCCAACGAACCCGGGTTAAGTTCGAGACGTTTAGTGGAAACCGGTGCCGGCCATGACGTAGCGCGAATCCAACTGCCGGCGCGCTCGGTGTACGAAGAGGCGGGTGGGTCTGCGCCCTGCATCCAAATCGACAACATAGGTTCTCGCTCAACGCCGTTTTCAATTCCCTTTAGCCATCGATCCCACCAACGTAGCGATTCCTGCAAGAATCCAACACGGGGATCCGGCACAGCGATATGCGGATAAGCATGTCCCCACGGACCAATCAAGCCTTTACGCGGCACGTTTAGATGTTGCATCAATCTAGGTATGGCGTTCGAATAACCATCGGCCCAGCCACCAACTGCGTACACTGCACAGCGGATCTGATCGTAATCTTCACATACCGATGCATGCTTCCAATATTGATCACGCTGTTGATGCTCTAACCAGTTGGCTACCAAACTCGGCGCATGTTTCATACGCTCTAGCCACAGTTCCCGCCAGCGCTCACCCACGATCACTGGATCCGGAGGCCTTGCCATATAGCCGAACATGCACCCGCCCCAGGTTAGGTTGTTACTGATCAAACAGCCCCCCATGTAATGCACATCATCTGCGTAACGATCGTCAGTTGAACACACGGTGACAATCGCTTTGAGCGAGGGTGGTCTACGTGCGGCCACTTGCAACGCACTAAACCCACCCCAAGAGATACCGATCATGCCTGTTATACCGCTACACCATGGTTGCTCCGCGATCCACTGCAGCACCTCTAGCGCGTCATCTTGTTCACGCTTGATATACTCATCCATGGGTATCCCGTCGGAATCACCGGAACCTCGAATATCGATACGAATCGCAGCGTAACCATGACCGGCGTAATACGGATGTAGCAAGGCGTCCCGTGGTGCGGTGAAATCACGCCTACGGTAGGGAATGTATTCGACGATAGCGGGCACTGGATCGGCTTCGGCGTCTGTGGGCAACCACACGCGTGCAGCCAAGCGGCAACCATCTGAAAGTGGAATCCACAACGGATCAATGACACGAACCTCGCGACGGAATGACAATGCTGGTAGCCAGTCGTCTAATGACGTCGCGACCAGATTTACCAATGTTTAGCCACCCAGGTTCAGTGGGTGCCCAAAGACGCACCTACGAGGACATGATACGCAACGGACAACTTATCCAACTCACATCTCACAAACCATAATTACGAGCAAGCGCATCAAGCTGGTTTGTGATTTCATTCCAGTTCGTCTGAACCGGTCCCGCGCTAAAATTGTTCGAAACAAGATTCGTTATCTGCTGCTGTTGCGCCCGCATTGCCTTCAACACCGGCAAGAAGCTGGCCGGATTTCGACCGTCGAAATACGTGTCTTGAAGCTTATTTGCTCGTTGATCAAATAGCGCAAGCTGCTGGCCCAAAATCCCATTTTGTTTTCCGCTCTTTGCAAAAGCATTCTTCACACGCTCGCTGCGGTCTTCAATGATGTTGACAGCAAAGTCCACTTGTTGCGTGGACATATTTCCACTTGCTCGCTGAGTCCCAGCGGCGGATTCGCTGGCCCCGTAGGCAAGACCATCATCAAGCTGACGCCTAACATCTTCCAACAGATCAAGCGTGTCATCCCACTCGCGCTCGACACGTCGACTGGCGTCGACCCGTCGCAACAAATCATCGATCTCATCCGCTGTGTCTTCCATACGATTCACTAACTTCTCTAGTTCACTTATAGGTTCCTCGTCTCTGACCCATTCTCGTAGCCTTCCAGATTGCTTGTTAAATCTCCTAACCTCATCCCACAGATCTTCATATTTGCCCTTGGGCTCCCATTCATCCTCATCCTTAAGAAATTCTTCGACCTCATCTGTGAAGTCCTCGCTCTGGTCTCGAAGATCATTGACCGCGCGGTTGAACTCCCGCACCGCGTCCGCTGCTGCGACTTCAGAAAATATCGGCCCACCTGCTACTGTAATTAAACACACTGCTAAGGATGTGATAGCGAAGTAAGCGTCAAACTTTGCTCTCATGTCATTTACCCCTGATGCATCGAAACCCTGCTGGTCTGAGAATGCCCTGTCGGCACGATTGTAGAGCATGGCGGAGGAAAACGGCATCGAAACTGGTGTTGCCGCAATTCACACACTCGGTTAAACCACCGATGCCTTCGTGTAGTAACAGCTCCCAGCTATCTCTCGCTACTGTTTGAGCTCCTCCGCCACTCGATGTCCGGATTGAACCGAGCCATTCATGAAACCCGGCCCGGTATAGTCACCACAATAATGGATTCTATCGGTTGAAGCTTGGAGACTCGGGTAAGTCTCGATATGACCGGGCTTCCACAACGGATTTGCGTAATACCAATGAGCGACATGTGTCTCCACGATCTTCTCACGCACTCCCGGGAACATAGAGATCAACTCATCGGTTAGTATCTTGGTGACCTGCTCCTCGGATTGATCTAGAAGTTCCTTGGAGACTTTGTCGCCGGTATATACCCTTAGCAGGCCCTGGCCAGCTTCAGCCTTAAACTCTCGCGCGTAGGTAAAGGTCGGATCGGTGATGGCACAGATCTTTCGACCTTCAACAGGTATCCGCCATACCCCTTTTCCAAGGAGGCGCTCGGAAATTTCATTAAGCAAAAAGGCGGCTGTGGTCTGGGAAGCATATTCGATCTTGCTGAGTGCCTCCTGTTTCCACGAGGGAAGCGTCTTGACCGTGGCAAGGGTAATGGGAGCTGGTGTCGCCATCACGCAATACCGTGCTTCCACGCTGCTCGGTGTTGCGTTGGATTCATAGTCGATCCGTACCCGGTCAGCAAGATTGTGCACCGCCTTGACCTCTACTCCTAGTCTTGCTTTGTCCCCCAACTGCTTAGATAGAGCGATGGTAAGTTGATTTGTACCACCTTCTACAAAGTATTCATCCTGGATAAAAGAGAGCAATATCATCAAAGGATGATACGGCGTGGTGATCTCACTCCCTACTCCGTCTGCGACCGTGGCGAAGACCTCCCACATGGCTTTGATATCAGGTGGTGTCGAGTTACCAAGAAATCGACTCAAGGTTGTCGAATTCAGCTCGACGAGCTTGGTGTTGCTTGGATCAAACGGCTGGCCAACCAGTTCGGTATACCGGCGCTTTAACCGTAATGCGGACCAGGCAAAGTAGAACTTATCAGCAACGGAGATGGGCAGTTTCAGTAGCAAACCGACTTGGGATGGTGCGCTATGCAGTTTGGCCTTGAAGAAGAATGGAAACTTTGACTTTGCGATGAGTGTTCGCCGCACCGCTAGTTCGTCGGCCAAGCAGGCCACCGGGCTGCGATCACCCAGAATGACTTGAGCACCGGCGTTGTATACGTATGCGCCCAGCCGGTGTGACAGCGTACGCCCACCTGGAACATCTTCTTTTTCAAGCAACAAGATATCTCGGTCCCTGAGACGATACGCAGCCGTCAGACCAGCAATTCCTCCGCCGACGATAACCGTATCCAACATAGCCTGGTTGTCCTGCATACTCCGCTAGCTCGCATATTGCATGAGAATCCGGAGTTTCGGCTGGGAGATCGCTTTGGAAGGCGCAGCTCTGGATTCAAAGTCATAGCCGTCGCTATGACTTGAAGGAAGAGCAAGCGAGGCGAAATAAGATCCAGCCAAAACTCGGGCAGCCGACTTTAATACAAACTGTTTTTTCTCGACGTTCGGCATGTCTGCCGGCTTACGGGCGCTCTCGTGCAATATGCGGGCTAGGTACGTTGTCGACAAAACGTTTCCTTTGAAAACATAGCTGCAAGCAACCCCAGAATTCCACAGACGGGTAGCACTGTTAAGGCGAGTCGAAAAGTTTCCGGCGCATATACGCGCACACCCTCTGCTAACTCGCCCGACCAATTCAAATCTAGCACTATACCGATGATAGGCTGAAACAACGCACCACTACCCACCACTGCTGTGTTGACGATGCCGATCGCTGTTCCCGCTGTGCCAGGCGTATTGTGTTCACGTCCAGTGGCAAAAGCGAGTAACAAACTTGCACCGCCAAACCCCATAGCAAAGATCAGCACCGATAACGCGAACACCGGGAGTTCCGGCAGATGGATCACCGCAAACAGGGCGGCTGTGCACAACACGCCCGCAATCAACATTACTGGCTTGCGTTTGCCTATGCGATCAGACCACCCACCAAGTATCACCGCACCCGCCCCGGAACCGATGAAGATCAACGACACGATTCCAGCCGCAGCGGGACGGTCAAGCCCGTACACCGTGCTCAAAAAAGGCACCCCCCATAGTCCTCCAAAGGCAAGTAGCGGGCCGGTCATGGCGAGTCCAAAAATAGCCGATAGCCACGTCTGTTTGTTCGATGCGACTTGCCGCAACGCCGCCTTGGTAGTCATCGCATGGCTGTCCGGATGCCGCCGGTCCCGCGCGGTCATCCAGATCAGAATAGCCATCACCACACCAATTCCGGCCAGTGCGATCATCGTACCGCGCCAACCGTGAGCCTCCACTGCGGCTGCGAGCGGTGCCTGACCAAACACCGCACCAACCATGCCGGTAACTTGCCCCACACCCGCGAGCAGGGCGAAACGCATCGGGAACCAATGATGGATGAGTGCAAGCAAGCCAGGCCAAGTGAAGGCACAGCCGGCACCGATGAGGAATCTCCCAGCATAAGCGCCATTAACCGTATCACTGACCGCAAACATCAACACGCCTACGCCAACGACAACGGCCGCTGCCGACATCAGTCGGCGCGGACCAACACGATCCATTAACACACCGATAGGGATCTGAAGCAGTGCGTATACATAAAGATAAACCGCAGACAGGTTTCCCAGGATGGCGGCTCCCACACCAAACTCGCGCATTAGTTCGGCAACCATTACGCTGGGTGATACGCGAATCAGAAATCCGTAGCCAAAAAACAAGCAGCCGACCCCGACTGCTATCATCGGACGCCAATCCTGACGAGAGACCGCGACCGCGTCACTCATTACCGAGGCGAGGCGCGCTTCAAGAAGATGTCTCCATAGTAGGTCGTGGCCGACTCACCGGTGTTGTCGGTATCCGTCATCAGCGCCACTCCCGATACCTTAGTTGGATCTTTTCCGAAGGCCTTTTTGTAATCTTCATAGATGTTGCGTTGTTCCCTCACCCATCTCCCGACTTTCTCCGGTCCACTCTCTAAAACCACCATCACCACTCTGGAGGTGTATGGATTAGGCCCCATGGCGCCAGCGGGTGCCTTGCTCGACCAGACGTAGTTAAGCGCGCCGATGGGCGGATAACGACCATAAATCATGCGAAGTATCTTGTACTTGAGGCGTTGGAAAATGCCGACTTGTTTTGGATCATAGTCAAACGTCACATACAGTCGAGCCGGATGATCATCCCCCCTCTTGCGACCGAGATCTGCGTTCTCAAGCAGATTGGTCACCTTCCAGCTCCACTCCAGAATCGGATACTCAGCAGGATCAACGCTAATTTCTTTAGCGAGAGCAGACGCTGATGCATTGCTTCGAGCCTGCAGCACGACAGCATTGGCGTCCTTTACCAGTCGATACTCCGAGTGTCGCGATATCTTCTTGAATGTGTGGGCACGCCAGCCGTCGGGAAGTGCAGTGCCCGGCGACTCTTTCGAGAACTGCGCTACGACGAGTACCTCATTCGCTTGCGATGATGCCAGTTGAGCGTAGCAAAGCAGCCCGATTATTACTCCGAGACGGCCTACTTGCGTGACGCACATTATCTTACGTGAAAAGCCACGCGAGTTCTGTGCAATATGTGAGACATCCTTAATTAGGCTGATCAGAAACCGGGCGCTTTAGGTACATGCTAGGCGTCTGGGCTCTTACCGAATCCGTACAGACGAGACGCATTCTCAAATACGATCTTACGCCGGTCTGCTTCACTCACACCCTTAAAGGTTCTCGCGATGACGTCCTGGGAATGCGGGAAAGTGCCTTCATCATGAGGATAATCGCTGCCCCAAAGTAGAGAGTCGGCCCCGGTGAAAGAAATGTTGTTGAGCGCTACCGGATCATCGCTAAAAGTCAGGTAACCCTGACGGGCGAAGTACTCGCTGGGTAGGAGCTCAAGCTTGGGGCGAACCCACATGTGTTTCTTCTTGGCCTGCTCATCCATGACGTAGAGCAACCACGCCAGCCATCCCGCACCACATTCCACAATGACCATGCGAATCTTTGGATGACGTTGTAGCATCCCCGAGCTAATCAAAACTGCGACTGGGTTCTGTCCTTCAACCATGCTCATCGCCATAAGTGTTAGCGCACCGCCAATTCCTTTTTCTTCGCCCCAATCTTCGGGATAGCTGTCCTCGCTACTCGTGAAGGCATGCAGACTCAGCACGACACCGACTTCTTCAACGACAGACCAGAACGGCTCATACTCCGGTCGGTTGTAAGGCAGGTCTCGCATCGTTATAGGGATCTTAATGGTTCGATATCCCAGCTTGGCGACACGATTAACTTCTGACACTGCCGCGCCGATGTCTGCCATGGGGATAATTGCGACTGGAGCGAAACGATCGGGATGCGGTCCGAACACCTCTATCAGCCAGTCATTGTAAGCCCGCGCCACAGCCATTTGATATTCAGAATCCGGCGAGTTGTAGAGGAACAACGAATCGTTCGGATAAATCACCTCAGCACAAATTCCATCGCGCTCCTGATCGGCAATTCGTCGTTGAATATCTCGGCCACCAGATGTGTCGTTGCGGAACTCTCGCTGCTGATCTTCTTCGGTTTCACGCGATCCGGCAATATCAAGCCGCCGCGGTCGCTTGCCATCGATGATTCGGTACTCGCCGTCAGTTCGTCGCTCTAAGCGCGGTGCTCTATCACGGTACTTTGCGGGCAAGCGTTCTTGATAAAGAAAAATAGGCTCTTGTACATGAGAATCCGCTGAGATAATGAGATGAGATGTCATTGCGCGCGTCCTGTAGAAGCTTTGATGTGGTTTCGTCATTCTGGCATTGACACATATTTGCTGACAAGCATACGCAAATATCTACGAATTCGAATGCAAACGATACAAATCGATAGGTTCTGGGCATAATGTCACACTAGAATCCGTCTTCATCGAGCCGGCAGTGCACAATTTTCTTCCGCGTCGATTCTTTACTCCGTGGGGAACTATGGTTTTTCCTCCAGTGGTCGCTTTGATTTTGTTCGCCCTCGCTGTGCCAACGTATGGTGCACATGGTGCACATGCATATGGTGCACATGTACGTGTTACCTGTGAGGGAATACAGGAGTTTTCCGTATCGAAACCGGAAGTGCAGTGTTCGGACGCCAAAGTACTGTCGGACCCAGATGGGAATTTGGTGCCGGGATTCTCCTTTGCATTAGCAAGTCTGCCAAAAGGAAGACTCTCGGCCAGTTCCGCCGGTGGCTCAATTCGAGATTTCGGTTATAACGGCGGTGAAGCATCTGCGTTGTTTAAGGATACGCTGTCCATCGCTGGAGAATGGAAAGGTCTTTTGCCGATAACAGTATCCTTATATCTTCGTTACACATTTGCAGGTCTTGGTGAGGCGCGGTTGCGTACAGCCGTTGGCACCAGAAGCTCGGGCGCGATGTTAGACGACAACCGCGCACATGTACGAATGATACGGAAAGGTTTTGGCGGTGTGACGCTTAACCGCATTGAAAGCACTGGCAATGTTCAGCTTCCAGCAGAAGGCTTGTATCAACCAAGCGCAGGGATTGTCCTAAGCGTGACGGAGATGGTCCATCAAGACTCACCAACACTAGATATTCGCGCACTGGTTACGACCTTTTCTTCTCCAAACCTTGGTTCTTTAGGATCAATCATCTCTGCGCTAGTGAGTGCGGATGCTGAACTTCAGGTGAGCATTCCGGGAGACCTCGCTTACGAATCTGCATCGAGAGCCTTCCTGACCGGGTCGTATCCCTCCCCTACAATAGACTTTCTTAAGAAGAGATAACGTGTGGGGTCGTATTTGGACGGCCAAACTATTTGATCAGCGTTCCTTTGCCTGCCAACGCGTCCTTAACTGGGTGAGCGGTACGGCCGTCACTGATGATTACCTCGGCGGCCCCGGCCTGAAACAGCCTTCCGAGTGCAAGCATCTTTCGCTTCATTCGGCCTTCGACCCGCTCCTCGTGCTGCTCAAGAGCAGACGGAGACATCCGTTTCACAATGCTGTTAGGGTCGTCTTTATTTTCAAGAAATCCCGGCGCCTCGATGAATTGAAATATTGTGGGTGCCTTTAGCGCGTCCTGCAACACATTGACGATGTCGTCATTCTCAGAATTGATCGCTACATTATGCTCATCGATAATGGGAATGCTGAGCACAGGCGTGTAGCCGTTCTGAATTAACATGCTTAGCAACTCGCTATTAACGCTCTGCGGTTTCCCCGAGAAGTCGCGCTTGATCAAAGTCTTGCCACCCTCATTCACTCTGATTCCTTTGTTTCTTTTTCCCTGAATGACCTTGCCATCGATCCCGCAAAGGCCAACGCCATTGATACCATGTTGATGACACAACTCCACCAAGCGTTTGTTACGCAATCCCGCATACGTCATCATGATGAGATCGATGGCTCGCTCGTCAGAGTACACACTCGAGTAACCCGAAACAGAGGTCAGAATTGTCTTCTGTCTACCAAGCTGCTGTGCAATTTGATCCCTCAGCGCATTAGCGCCGTGAACAATGAGGCAGGAATGATCGAGTTCCGCCAGGTCTGCAACAATGCCTTCCAGGTTTATCGCATCCCCACCACCAACTTTTACGATATACATTCTAAAAAGCCTCTATGGTACCGTTGTGGCAAGCATTCCATCTCGACTCGCCGGGGTAGGCTTCAGAGCAAATAAGCTGCATATCTCCTGCACGCTTCGACCACATCTGGAAATATTCCGGATCTTCGTTGAACAGTGTCGAAAGATAGACTTTGTTCGTGTCCGCCATAACAATATTCATCGCCCTGATGTAACGAGTTTTTTTCTTGATGACACTCACTCCACGCTCGAGCGCACGCAACATGTCGCCGTGGTTAAAACGCTTAACGTAGTTGAAGATCTTTTCCGCCCCTATCCGACCGTGTTCTTTGATCCTTACTCCTCTCAATTCGCCGTTAAACATAAACATGGTATGACCATCAAAAAATGGCATGTTGTTTTCAACACAAATACCCTCGTCACGGAAGGCACTGCGTGCGTGGGCAATCAGCAGTGGCGACCGATCAAACTGCCCAAGATCGTCTTTCCAGATCGGATTGATGTTGTGGTAAACCTTCCACTGCCCGCCCTGAAGCCACGCGCAGCCCCAACCGTGCCCCTGATACTCTTTGCTGCGCCTCGCGATTTCAGCGAATATCTTGAGGTGAGGTCTAATTTCGAATGCCTTATTCGCTTTAACGCAAAGCAGCCTACACACGACTGTGCTCCGTAATACCCGATAATGATTTCAACATATCCTCGCATCTGCCGGACATAAGAAACTAACTTGCTGGAGTGCGTTGATCTAATGCTTAAATAGGATGTAGTCCCGGAAATTCCAAGCCGACGGATTCGGGCAGTCCACACATGAGATTAAAGTTCTGTACCGCCTGTCCTGCCGCCCCCTTCACCAGATTGTCGATAGCACTCAATACCACCAAGCGGTCGGAGCTGGCGTCTCGCTCAAAACCGATATCGCAATAATTTGTTCCGCTTAGAAACTTTGGCTCTGGGTAACGATGAACCCCTCTGCGCTCTTTGACAACACGGATAAAGGGTTCATTAGCATAGTCCTCTCGATAAAGCTTCCAAATATCTTTTTCTTCCAGAGAATCCCTCAAGAACACGTGACACGTTGCGAGTATGCCGCGCACCATCTCGATGGAGGTCGCAGAGAAGTGTATGTTGGGGTCGTTCAGCTCCTGTATCATTTCCGCAACGTGTCGGTGCCCCGTGGGTTTATAGGATCTCACCGCGCCGCTTCGTTCCGGATGATGACTCGCAGCGCTCGAAGCATTGCCCCCCTCGCTAGAACCGACCTTCACCTCGACAACCGCATGATCTACCAGGTTACGCTTATATAACGGTCGCAACCCCAACAGGGTTGCTGTCGCGTTACAGCCGGCGCAGGCCACCAGATTGGCGCTGCGGATATCATCGCGGTGCAGTTCTGGAACTCCGTAGATAAATTCCTTGAGTAAGTTGGGGCACTTGTGGGGAGACCCGTACCATTTGACGTAAGCGTCGCCGTCCCTCAGGCGGAAATCGCTACTTAGATCGATGATTTTGCTGGCGAGCTTACGAAACTCACCGATTCGACCCATAGCCTGACCGTGGGGTAGACACAAAAACAACAGGTCGCATGGTTCAAGATCGTCGATCGTGCAGAATTTGAGCTGCGTCACTTTACGCAAATTGGGGTGTGCGTAATGCACGGAAGTGCCAGCCAGTCGTTCAGAGGTGACTTGTTTGATCTCGGCTTGGGGATGGAACAGGAGAAGCCGAAGCAATTCTCCCCCCGAGTAGCCGGATCCGCCGACAATGGATACCGACGTCATACTTGAATCTTTAGCAAATAGTCCACCATTCTTTGCGGAATATTTACCCCGGTAGTGGTGATACTATTTCTGAACTCCATAGTGTAGTTGACCTCGTTCACCACTAGCCCGTCGGTTGTTTCAAACAAATCGACGGCTACGATACCACCACCCACGGCTCCAGCCGCGCGTAGGGATATGTCATGGAGCTCATCGCTCACTGCACAACCTGTCGCGGTACCGCCACGCGCGGTGTTAGTAATCCAGTGTTCAGATGCTCGATAGATCGCGGCAACGCACTCATCCCCGACCACGAAGCTTCTTATATCCCTTCCCTTTTTCTCAACATACTTCTGGATAAAGAAGATAGAGTGGTGGTAACTTCCAAGTATCGCCTTGTGCTCCAGAATGGATTCCGCTGCGTCACGATCGTTGACCTTTGACAGCAGCCGACCCCAAGACCCCACTGCGGGTTTTAGCACAACGGGATAGCCCAGCTCTTCAATGGCAATCAAGGCCGATTCCTCGGTAAAGGCAATCCTCAAATCAGGCTGAGGCACATCGTGGTCCGCCAATGCCACCGCGGTGAGAATCTTGTCCCCGCAAATACGCGCAACATCTGAAGTGTTTACACAGGGAATACCCTGATTCTCAAAAAGTCGCAATCCATGCATTGCCCTTGAATGATTGATGCATCGTTCTAGCACCAAATCTACCTTTGGTTTGCTGTGAAAATCGAAGATCAGCTTACGATCATCCAACATCACCAGATCAACGTGGGAATGCTTGTTAAATTCCTCGATTAAAAGTTTTTCTTCCTTTCTAATCAGAGAGTGCAGCAAACCAATCCTCATTCGCCCCAGTCCTCCTCAGCCTCAGGCGCCTCCGCTAGCACTGCCGGATCGATCCCCGTCACCTCTAGTTCGCTGCCACAATCCGGACATCGAATCAGTTCACCGACTACCGTATCTGATCCCAAGGAGACCTCCCCATCGCATATTGGACACATTGCCATACCTAACTCCTCCGAATGAGTGTCTGCGTTACACGGTTTTGTATTTATGCGTAAATACACTCTGGACCGATACTAAGTCAACGTGATTGAATCAAATTCACGAAAGGCTAATTCATAGGAAGCTAGACTGATGGCGAACTTCTCAGTGGAAAGATGTATTCACGTCGCTGCTCGGACAGTATCGGGGGTGGGCGTCGAAGAGGGCGACTTCATCCGTATCACGGATCTAGCGGGTCACCAACCCTGTGATTTCTGGGCCTTTAATCGCGAAGACATCTTCGAGCATCTGTCTTGCGAGCACACCAAACCATCCATCGAAAAGCTTTTTCCGAGACCCGGAGGCAGTGCTTATACTAATCGGCAGCGGATCACTCTCAGATCTGCAACTAGAAGTCGGACGTTAAGTGCCTGATCACCGGGGTAAAGCACATTACATTTGACCTAGCCATCATAGGCGCGGGCTCAGCCGGCATTGGTGCCGCCAAAACGGCGCAAGCTCGCGGCCTACATTACGTCGTATTGGAGGCGTCTCACCACATCGGTGGTCGAGCGTACACCGAAGAAGTCGCCCCAGGGGTGTATTTTGATCTGGGGTGTCACTGGCTGCATTCGGCGAGCCTAAATCCTTATGTCAAAGTGGCGGACGCACTTGGATTCACTTACACAAACGAAAAGTGGTCGCGGAACATATACTTGCAAGGGCGGCCTGCCAGCGAAGAGGAGTCACAAGATTGCGATACTTTTTTCCGTCAGAGCCAAGATTCGCTGAAGGATGCCGCCGCAGCAAAACGCGATGTTTCTGTTGCCGACGTCATTGATCGCAGCAATCGTTGGACATCGCTGTTTGATTATTGGGCATCACTGATGACATCTGTGGACTCCGATCAAGTCTCTGTGGTGGACTACACGGGCTATCGCGATACCGGAGAAGACTGGCCACTTAAGCAAGGTTACGGCGCACTGATCGCCCGATTCGCTTCGGAGGTGCCGGTCCAATTGAATACCGCGGTGGAGGAAATCAACTGGAACGGAAGCAACATTCGCTTGACCACACGTAAGGGTGTGGTATCGGCGAAAAAAACAATCATTACGGTATCCACCGGTGTTCTTGGCGGGGGTGATATCAAATTCACCCCACCCCTGCCGATATGGAAGCAAGAAGCCATCTCTGCATTACCTGTAGGCAATCACAATCGAATCTGTTTAATCTATGACCGCGATGTATTTGGGGAAGATCACCCTCAGGGAGTCACGGTGATGGAGGACGACGACGTCCCCATGGGATTTCGCATCCGACCCTTTGGCTATGACTATGTCGTCGCGGTCACTGGCGGTCGATTCGCTGACTGGCTTGAGCGCGCGGGAACTGAAGCGGCGGCTGATTTAGCCAAGGAGAAACTAATCAAAGCCTTTGGTTCCGACATCGCCAAGCACATCGTGGGATGCAATGTCACCGCCTGGCGCAGCGATCCATGGATCAAAGGGGCGTACTCTGCGGCGGCGCCTGGGCAAGCCCATCAGCGCCAAGAGCTCGCTAAGGCCATTGATGATCGCGTTTACTTTGCGGGCGAAGCTGCCTCCACGGAATTCTTTGCCACGGCGCATGGGGCCTATCTCAGCGGCATCGAGGCAGCAAATCAGGTCGCGGACTCGCTGTCGTCTTCTGGCTAGATGTGATACGACTTCGAACGCGGCAGATTCTTGTTGTTGCAAGGGTAGTTGATGCAAATGGCATCAAGAAAGCACGCGCATTGGTGCGTCTCGTAGGGGTTCAGGCGCGACTGCCACCATCCAACGCAACTGCCGCACCCGTCATAAAGCGCGCCGAATCCGAGGCAACATAAAGCGCAAGA
>JAOTYS010000441.1 GCA_029861795.1 Gammaproteobacteria bacterium
CAGGAGTAATGCACAGCCAACTTCCAGCTATGGCGCCGGCACTGGATGTGCTGTCACAACATTGGACAGGACCTAAGCTTGCTTATGCGGAGACGGGTCGTTTTGAGAATCCTGACTGGAACTTTGTCCAGGTGGTATCCGCCGAAGACTATGCCGATGAAGCCGGACGATGGGTGAACCAGCAGGGCGTGCAGATTGTTGGTGGCTGCTGCGGCACCGGACCAGAGCACATCCGAGTGTTGAAGGAACGACTTCCAACCCAACTGTCTTCTTAGGCCAACGAAATCTAGCGTAAGGACCTGCAAGCTTGAACAAACATCCAAACATCTTGCTAATCATGTTTGATCAGATGGCGCCGCAGTCATTACCGATGTACGGACACAAGGTTGTGAAGACGCCAAATTTGCAAAGCCTTGCAAACGATGGCGTGGTGTTTGAAAACGCCTACTGCAATTCGCCACTGTGTGCGCCGTCACGATTTTCGATGATGTCGGGGAAACTGTGTTCGAAGATAGGGGCGTATGACAATGCTGCGGAATTCCATGCCGACATACCAACTTTTGTCCATTATTTGCGAAGTGCCGGGTATCGAACTGTTCTAAGTGGCAAAATGCATTTTGTTGGGCCCGATCAGTTGCACGGCTTCGAAAAACGCCTCACCACCGACATCTACCCCGCTGACTTTGGCTGGACGCCAGACTGGACGAATCGCGACAAACGTTGGTTCTGGTATCACAACATGCAAAGCGTCGTGGAATCAGGGGTGTATTCACGCACATTAGAGCTCGATTATGACGAAGAAGTCTGTTATCAAGCGGTACGCCATCTTTATGATACGGCCCGCGACGATGATAGCCGTGCGTTCTTTCTCACCACCTCATTTATCCAACCCCACGACCCATACATGACTCCACAGGCCTGCTGGAATCACTACGATCACGATGAGATTGATATGCCTGCAGTCCGCCCGATCCCGCTCGCCGAGCAAGATCCACATAGCCAACGTCTTTATTACGCCTGCCAAATGGATCAATACCGAATCACTGACGAGCATGTCAAAAATGCACGTCACGCCTACTACGGGATGATCTCATGGCTGGATGAACAAGTCGGAAGGCTGTTACAAGCGTTGGAGGATACCGGGCAACGCGATGACACTATTATCTTTGTAACCTCAGATCATGGCGACATGCTGGGCGAGCGTGGGTTGTGGTACAAGATGTCCTTCTTCGAACGCTCCATTCGCGTCCCCCTTATCGTGCACGCACCTAAGCATTTCAGATCAAACCGCATCAGGGAGAATGTGAGCCTCGCTGATTTACTGCCCACTGTTGTCGAGATCGCCAATGATGGGGCTCTCGAGCTTGCCTCACCCGTGGATGGTCAGTCTTTGCTACCGCTTCTTCACGGTCGCCGCGAGGCTTGGTCGGACCTGGTGCTTGGCGAGTATCTTGCCGAAGGTACTTGTGAGCCCGTGTGCATGGTGAAGCACGGGCCATTTAAATACATCACCTGCGAAAGCGATCCTCCACTGCTCTATAACCTGGATACGGATCCACAAGAACTCAAAACCCTTGCGGGATACCAGGAGCATGCTCAGACAGAAGCAAGCCTGAGGGAGATCGCGTCGAAATATTGGAATTCAGCTGCGATTCGCAGCGAGGTAATCGAAAGCCAACAACGCCGACTGTTTTTGCAGGAAACGATGAAGGCCGGCGATATAACGTCGTGGGATTTCCAACCTCAGCAAGATGCGTCTGCGCAGTACAATCGTAACTACCACGATGAGCTTTTTGAGGCGGATCGGCGCGCCCGCATTCCTTACCGGGAACCGCCCCCATTCGACGGCGATGCCACCGATTCGCCGGATTCAACCCAAAACAAGAACTAGAGCAACCCGCCGCTCGATGACCTCAGCTTGCCGGTCTAGGCAAGGTCATTCAAGAACTCCACTACCGCACTAATCGCCTCCTCCCAGTTCTGCTGCTCAGTCCGGCCCGACGCCTTTCGCGGTTTAAGATTGTGATCGCCATCTTCGGCCCAGTGAAAACGGATGCTAGACGCAAGATCGTAACCAGTGACTTCTTCACGGGTGCCAAAAGGATCGCGTACACCCTGCACAATAAGGGTCGGCGACTTCAGCTCCGCGAGATGCGCGGTGCGCAAGCGCTCGGGCCGGCCAGGGGGATGGAACGGATAGCCAAGACAAACCAGCCCAGCGACATTAATCTCGTCCGCGATGAGGCTTGCCATGCGCCCGCCCAGAGACTTACCACCGATCGCCAGATAACTTTTCGGATAGGTATTGCGCAACTGTTGGATCACTGCACGCCATTCTGCGAGAAGTTTTTGTTGTGGCGACGGCGGCTTCTTAGCGCCAATCTCGCGCCAAGCCGCCATATACGAGAACTCAAAACGGACTACACGATGACCGCTGGCTGCGATCCCAGCCGCAAATGCGTTCATGAAATCACTATCCATGGGTGCACCGGCACCGTGAGCCAATGCCAGCGTCATAGTAGCGTCCTTTGGACCATCAATTAATAAGTCCATGTGTATTCCCCTTGATCAACACAGCACTTATCGATTCTACCTGTATCCCCGCACAACATATAACAAAGAAAAACTATTGAGACTTCTCAAGGTTCGCGGTAGGTTCGAATTTTACGAATGCACACTCAGCCATGAGCAGAAATAAGTATCAGTTTCCGATGAAGGTTGGCGTCGTACTGTTCGAAGGTTTTGAGCTGCTAGACATCTTTGGACCATTGGAGATGTTTGGGATGCTTCCCGGGCAATTCAACATTCACCTTGTCGTAGAAGGATCAAATCCGGTAGCAAGTGCTCAGGGCCCACGGTCGGTGATTGACGACAGCTTCGCCAGTGCCAAGCAATATGACATTTTGTTAGTGCCAGGTGGACCCGGCGCGCGAACCGAAGTAAACAATCCGACAATACTGGATTGGCTTAGGCATGCATCGCAAATATCAACTTTCGTCACCTCCGTCTGCACTGGAAGCGCATTGCTCGCAAAGAGCGACGTGTTAGATGGGAGGCGCGCGACCACAAACAAATACGCGTTTAATTGGGTGACAACGCAGGGAGAAAAAGTCCGGTGGATCTATGAAGCCAGATGGATTGAGGACGGCAAATTCTTTACGTCGTCGGGCGTGTCCGCCGGTATGGACATGACCTTGGGGTTGATCGAGCGCATTCTAGGAAGAGAAAGCAGCGAACAACTAGTAAACTGTGCAGAATACGAATGGCATTCTGATTCAAGCCGGGACCCGTTCGCCGTGCTGAACAGACCGAATGCAGGGACTAAAATATAAAGCAACTGGTGCAGTCGCGATATTCTCCTCTGCGTACCAGAACCGGGGTAGACAAGGTACATTGTGAGAATGAGAAGGCACAAAGGTAGTTGTCACTGCGGACAAATACGCTTCGAGGTCGATGCATCCGAGGCGCTTGAGCTCGATGAGTGTAACTGCTCGATTTGTGTTAAGGCTGGTTATCTGCATGTGGTCGTTCCAAAAGAACGGTTCCGTCTGACTGCGGGCAAGGAATGCCTGACCACGTATAAGTTCAATACTGGCGTGGCAAGACATCCTTTCTGCTCCGTGTGTGGCATCAAATCGTTCTATTTCCCTCGGGCATATCCACAAGGAGTCAGTATTAACGCCTGCTGCATCGATCAAACCATGGTGAAGTCAATGAGCGTGGCGCGTCGGTTCGATGGGGCTAATTGGGAGGAGTGCCTTTCTCATTATGAACCGCCAACGATGTGATAACGATATGCACATTCGTGACTATGAACCGAAGGATGAGCAAACCCCAAGGCGGTGTCTGATCCAACTACAGGAAGCCGAGAGACTCATCAATCCACGCGTTGTCGATGACAGACTAATTGCAGACCAGCACATCGCTGCTTTGTTGTCCACTTATGATATCGAAGAACAAGGTAAAATTTTGGTAGCCGAACAAGATGGTATCGTTGTGGGATACGCTGCGATCCTTGGTACGGATTTGAGGAACGTGAAGTGGTATTCGAGAAGTCACTGAGGACCTAAGTTCCAACACATTCGTGCA
>JAOTYS010000062.1 GCA_029861795.1 Gammaproteobacteria bacterium
CTTTAGCGCCGTAGCCAAACATTTGCTCAGCGGCGGGGTTGCTCACCTCGACGGCACCGTTTTCATTGACCGTAATGATGGCGTCAGTGCTGGTATTGACAATGTTTCGTAGGATGACGTCTTTGCGGGTTAGCTCGATTTTCTGCAACCAAAGCCGGAGGGTTTGTTGATCGAGCTTTGCGAGAATAGTCAAAAAGAAAGATAGGAGCACCACCACATAGAACGGCGTCAAATCTGCGATGCCTCGGACCAGGGATATTCCCGCTAAAGATCCTAAGAAACCGGCGGCGATAGTTCCAACTACGATCAGTAAACCCCAGCGCCAAGTCACTGCATTGAATACCCTTCCAAGCAACAAAGCACTCAGCATACAACCGAACATTATGGTCCATGACGGAACCACTGTCAGCGGACCCCGCTTTATCGATTCGTAGGCAATGGCGTGGACTAGTGGAGCCGGCAAAGACCTGAACCTAGGTACTGGTACGAACTCCCCCAACTTTCTCGCTGTTTCCCCGCTGATCAACTGTTCGAAGGTTGACGTCGGTATAAGCTCCCCAAGCTTATTTGCCGTGGCGCCAATGATCACCAGTTTGTCTTTGAAAGTTTGAGGATCATATTTTCCTTGCAGCACATCGATATATGACAGTCGTTGGAACGAATCAGGAATAATGCTGAAGTCCAGGGAAAGCGCTTCCGCTGGTGGGTCCACCCAACCATTTAGAATTGCTGCGGCAGAGGGCAAAGGCGGTACATGGCCCGGATCGCTCAACACGAACTTACGCGCGAGCGCATCACTTTCCAGAAGAAAGTTGGTTGAGACCACAGTGACATGTTCTCGAAACCGGGAGGTAGGAAAAACCAGCCCTGACTCGAGGCCGTTTTGCGACTCGCGGTACTTGCTGAAGGCAGGCAGTAACACACGCCCGTCGGCTTCGGTCTTCAACACATCCTCAAACTCCTGATCGGCTTCCGGAGTTGATTCAGTGCTGAAATCGAAGTACAGAAACAATCGACGTGCACCCGCCTCGGCCACCTTTCTGGTCACATCGGCATGGTAGCGTCTTGGCCATGGAAAGGTGGACTCTTCCCTGAGGGTCTTCGCGTCCAGTTGGACCAGTACGATGTCGGAGCTGACGGGCTTTTGTAAGGTGAACCAAGACACATCCGTCAGGAACCTTTGGGCAGGTGCGAGCATCCCAGACCAGTATATTAGGCTGGTGATGGTATAGGCTACGAGTGCGGGTCCGCTGACTTTTAGGAAAGAGAATCGGCTCACGGCGACAGTATGTTTTATAACAACCGCTGTTACATTTGCTTATCGTTTGCGCAGGCGCAGTTACCGGACGGCTCGGGGCAGTTGTGGACCAGAATTAATAGAGTTTAAGTCTGGCACGCCCCACCGTGATGTCCAGCATCAGAGCGTCTTTTGAATCAAGGTGTTACGATTGGTCACGATGGCGAGGGAATCCCTCGACCGCCGATCGGGGTCTGTTGGACGATCTAAAACTTCGGTGGATCGAGATCAGCTTGGCGCATAGACCGTCTATCTTCCCAACGATGTAATAGGCCTGCCACACTGGGAACAAAAAGTGATAACAGTCGACGGCCGTTAAGTGGTTTAGCTGTGGACAAGGGCAGGGCCAGCTCTTTGGGTGCGGCGCCTGACGCAAAATCCGCTAACACCGTACCCATGGCCGTTGCAGTCGGCACCCCCCGTCCTGAATAGCCGATAGCCGTAATAACACCCGGTGCTAGCTCATAAAGGCTGGGTAGTTTTCTCGGCATCATTGCCAGATAGCCGTGCCACATGTACTGCCATTGCAGTTCTCCGATCTGGGGGAACAAGTAACTGAACCTTCGGCCGAACTTCTCGAATGAATATTGCTGATCTATGCCGCGGCGCCAGTTCACCACCGTGCCTGTCACAATACGGCCATCTTTGTCTATCTTGTAGTAATGTGTATCTTTGCGCGTGTCCTGTACATTGTTGTTTTGCGGTAGCACGGTCCGTCGCACATTCTCGCCGAGCGGACTGCTTGCAACGTTAAAGGCAACCAAACGGTAGAACGTTTCATTAAGACGGGGCCAGAAATCACCGGTATAGGCATTGGTACCAATCACCACCTTGTCCGCAAGCACTGACCCACGTGTCGTCACTGCGCGCCAACGAGCACCTTCGGGGTGTACGGTAGTAACCGGGGAACTCGTGTAGATCTGACCACCTTCCTCAATTACAGCGCGCGCCAAGCCCCTGGCATAGCCCAAAGGGTTCAGGTGACCGCCTTCGGGATGAAACCAGGCCCCGTGATATTTGTCGGACCCGGTCAACGCATTGGTTCTGTCGCGGTCTAGTATCACGCATTGTTTGCCCAACTTAGCGTACTGATTGCAGAGTGCTTCGCAAGCCGCAAGCTTGCTTGGGGTATGGGCTGCGTAAATGACGCCGTTTTGCGCCGCCTCGCAGTCAATGTCATATTGTTTGATCAGGCCAAAGACCAAGTTTGCGGCATCCGACTGAAGTTGCACCATGCGTGGACCGAAATCAGGACCAAGAAGCTCCACTATCTGATTCGGTGTGTAGAAGATAAACGTTGGTGAGCAGTGGCCGGCATTTCTACCCGAGCCCCCGTACCCCGTCTGCTCTGCCTCTAGCACGACAACCTTCACTTTACGCTGAGCCAATCTAAGCGCAGTGGACAAGCCCGTGTAACCGCCGCCGATCACCACAACGTCGGCGTGTTTTTCCTCTTCGAGTGGTGCAGTGTCAGGCGCAGGGGCGGCGGTATGTGCCCATAGAGACTGCTCAAACGGATAGGATTTCATTTTTGTACTTTACTGTAGATCACTGCAAAGTAACATCGATAGATCGACACCTGGTGTGGGGTGAGTGGCAGTGTTTCGCGAGTATCCGGATTGTTGTATAAGCGTGTTACCAGCCTCGGTGAATGGATGCGTTCTTAGATGACTGTTCTGGGTGATCACGGCAAAGAGCTAGTGCTCGCGCTCTCTTCGAAGGAGTTATTGATATGTCAAAACAAGATTTTTTATTGGAGGAGTTTAAACATCGTCATCAGCGGGTACGTACGCGAATGGCACAGAACAATCTGGAACTGTTGATAGTCATTGCGCCCACTAACATACAGTATCTGATCGGTAGTCGGACCAAGTCCTATCAAGAATTCCAGTGTCTGCTTTTCCCTATTGAGCCAGACAAACCGTTGACTGTATTGACGCGGCTTGCGGAGGTAGCGGAATACACAGATCTCTCTTTGGCCGACGAGGTGTATGGGTGGGGTGGACGCGAGCCCGAAGACCCGATTGACATTCTGCAAGACTTAATGCAACCAAGAGACTATCTGAAACGTCGTATCGGCTTGGAGGTGCCGTACTATTACCTGTCAGTGCCTGATCACGCCAAGATCCAAGGCATGTTGGGGGGTACGACTGTAGTGGATGCCACGCGTCTCATCGAAGATCTCAAGCTGGTGAAGTCATCTGCTGAGATCGCGTATGTCCGCAGAGCTGCAGAGATCGCAAACGCCGCGATGCAAGTTGCGCAAAATGCGATGGTTGAAGGCGCTACCGAATGTGAAGTGGCTGGCGCCGTTTATCATACTCTGCTGGCCCAGGGAGGTGACAGCCCGGCGAGTCCGCTTAACCTGGTATCCGGTGATCGATCCTGTTTCGCACATGGTGCGCCCACCGAGCGTGCGTTGCGCCGCGGTGACTCCATCAACATCGAATTCGGCGGTGCATATAAGCGTTACTGCACCACTATAGGACGGCAATTTTGTATCGGACAACCCGATGACCGGTTGCTCGAAGTTTACGAGATCGTACGTGGTGCCTGCGATGCTTGTATTGAACTGATGACGCCGGGTACCCCCGCTGTCGTGCCCCATGACGTTGCCAAAAAGATCATCGCCGACCATGGCTTCGATACCAATCGTGTCCATACCTCGGGCTACGGTATTGCACCCGGTTATCCGCCGTCCTGGGGTGAATCCATCCATATGTTTGGCGACAGCGAATATCTGCTTGAGTCGGGCATGAACTTGTCGGTGGAACCGCCGGTGTTTATTCATGAGGAACGATTGGGGGTGCGACTCATTGATAACATTTTGATCACTGAAGACGGCCCTGAATTGTTGACCAGCTACAATCGGGATTTGATTGTCTTGTGACTCACTGGATAGTGAAGGAGATTGGTGTCGGCAATCAGGTTCGTTGCCACCTCTTCTAAATTAACAAATCAATGTGGAGATTGGATCATGTCCCAAGCGATCGTAAGTTCACGCAATATGGTGCACGACGAAGTACTACCCGCAGGCGAGCCCTGGTCGAGGGTCATCAACCAGGGGCAAGTGTTGCGTATCGTCGATCTTGAAGGGAAACAAGGTGTCGATTTCCTGTGTTACAACGCCCACAATTACAGTGAGCGATATCATGCACCAAACACGCTTAAGGCGTCAGTAACAGTGCGACTTGGCAAAGGTCACACACTTTATTCTGATGAGGCGCGACCCCTGTTTAAGATTATCGAAGACACATGTGGTTTTCACGACACGATTGGTGGCTGCTGCAGCGCGCCAAGCAATCAGATGCTCTACGGTGTCTCGGATTGTCCAGGGTGCCGTGAAAATTTTTTGGAAGCACTGGCGCTTTACGGGATGGATCGCCGAGACATCGTGCCCAACATTAATTTTTTTTGTAACGTGCCTATCTACGAAGCGGGTCGATTGGCCGACCGGATGTTCGAGCAGAGTCATTCCAAGGCGGGGGATTTTATCGAGCTTGAGGCGCAAATGGATGCACTGGCGGTGATCTCAAATTGCCCACAGATCAACAATCCTTGCAACAATGGCAAGCCAAGCCCTATCCGGCTTAAGGTATTTGGGGGAGCCTGAACCGAGTCACAGGCCACGCACAAATACCTTTTTGCGCTAGGCGGCAAAAGTATTAGCGCCCATCTCAAGATCAGAAGAAAAGTTCCCTTTTAAGACAGGTTCCAACAACAATGACTGCCGCCCATCTCGCCCAGTACCGTAAGGGCCAAATGCAGGTCGCTATCGCCGCGCTCTTTTGGAGCACCGGGGGGTTGTTGGTACGTCTCATAGACGCTGATGATTGGACCATTATTTTTTGGCGCTCTGCGTTCGCTGTGGGATTCCTAATTTGTGTGTTGCTGGTACGTGAACGCACAAATATGTTGAAGTCGGTACGCCAAATAGGTTGGCCGGGTGTGCTCGTTTCACTTTGCTTCGCCATCGACACTATCTTGTTCGTATTCGCGCTGAATAAGACAAGTGTGGCGAATGTACTGATTATGTTTAGTACCGCACCTTTCTGGGCTGCATTGCTCGCCTGGATTGTGCTGAAGGAAACCGTGCCGGTACGTACCCGTCTAGCCATGGTGGCCTCTGTCGCCGGCATCATCATCATGGTGTCCGATTCATTTGGTACCAGCTCAATAGTGGGTGACGTCATGGCACTGGGTATTGCGATGTTGTTCGCGGTGCCGGTAGTCACGATTAGACGTCACCCTGAGATCCGCATGATGCCCGCTGTAGCGGTCGCCGCCGTATTGGCGGTTATTTTTGCTTCACCATTTGCACTCATCACCGGTAATTCAGCGGGAGATATGGGATTAATGGCGATTTTTGGGATTCTCGAATACGGTATTGCATTGGTATTGTTCACCGCGGGCGCTCGCTATATTCCCGCGGCCCAATCTATGCTGATCGGGCTGTTGGAGACAGTGCTGGGACCGGTATGGGTATGGTTGGCGGTGGGCGAGAATCCCGGTGTATACACTATCGCCGGAGGGCTGGTAGTGCTCACCGCGCTTGCAGTTTACGCAGTCCGAGACATGCATGTCACCCGAAGAGTCGCCCCGGTAATTTAGCGGCAACATAGTCGTCGGCGCAGTTTCTTGAATTTGAAAATCTGCTCTTCGGAAAGCCCATTCTTGACTTCTATAAGGAACTCGAGATGCATGAGTTTCATCTTAGTCTCCAGCGCCATGATTCTCTCCGCGCTCATCACGACTGCCTCTCGATCGACCCGCGAGTCTTCTAGTATTTGACTGAGACCACTCACCTCCTCCACGATCTCGAACTTGAGATCTAATACGTTCCTTCCAATCCTCAAATCCCCATCTCTAGTAAGTAGCTTCATAGCTGCAATCAGCGTTTCTCGCCACCGGATCAGTGTTCAGGGTGGGGTTCGCGATTGTTTTTGTGCGCTCAGCTGCTAGATTGAAATTAGCAAAAGAATCCAGCTCGAGTAGATTCACCCGAGGTGAACCGTTCTAATTAGGGATTGTGAGTCCCTACAGTCTGGAGAGCGACGCAGTAAGCCCCCAAATGGGCGGCGTCCAATGAGAGAGGGATAACACAATGAAGCTACTGATTAAGGCAGCCATGATATCCGTATTTATTGTGGGGGTCGTATTTGCGGGTGACGAAAATTCATTCAGAAGCGCAACCGTCGGGTTCGAGGTTACCAGACCTGGTTCCTGGCAATTTGTGACGGCCGAACAGAATGTAGAGAACCTCAAGAACACAAAACTTAATGATGAAGAATTTCGTCAACTGGTCATCAAGTACTCCACCGTCCCTTTAGTCGCGATGATGAAGTATCCCGATCCTTTTGATGACCTTAACCCGAGCTTCAAAGTGAACGTCAAACCGTTCGGTCAATTGAAAGGTGTCGATCCTAAGCAGATGCTAACGATGGTATCTACCCACTTTTGGCGCCTCTTTCAGGATTTCGAGGTCGCACAAGAACCCACTGATGCAGTGGTGTCGGGTATTGAATCGGGTTACATGCGAATTAACTACTCTGCGCAAACAGTAGATGGGCGCACATTCCCGACCACGTTCGAGCTGTGGATCGTACCCAGAGGGGACTATTTCTTTATGATTGGAGCGGGGACTAGGGAAGATGAAACAACGGGATCCAGGGAGGAGATTCAGCAGATCCTGAATACAGTGAGGATTCAGTTGTAGCAATTCACCAGTGATGCGTGTTTAAGTAGATAACGAACTCTAGATTAAGGCTCGCCGAGGTTATAACAACAGTCGAGTATTTTGTCCCCATCTTTGACGGTGTTGTTTCTTTGCGCGGCGTGCCCTCAGCATCTGCGCAATCGAGCGGCGATTTCTGGATAGGTCTTGGAAATGAATATAGTTGTCGCTATCAAGTCCGAGGACAAGAGAAATGTGTTTGACTCCAAACAACTTAAGTCGCACAGATAGCGATATAGCCAATGTGTTTGGCGAGCAGTTTGAGGTAATATTCAGTACTCAGTAGCTCGTCCATCGACCCTGGCAAGCGCTAGCCAGTCCTGTCAACAAACGTGCGGAAACGCATATGATCAGGCGGTATCCTTTATTGGCGAACTTACGTATCCACTAGCTGCACGTCGACCCGATAAAGAATAAGTAAGTCTCCACGCATGAAAATAACAGATCTCAAAACATTCGTGGTGGGTAATCCACCCCCTCATTATGGTGGACTTTATTGGATATTCTTAAAGCTCACCACTGATACTGGGATAGAGGGGTTTGGCGAGGTTTATTCAGTTCCTTTTCACCCGGGTGTGGTTGAGCGCATGATCGAAGATGTGTGTGAGCGACGGGTCATTGGTTTTGATCCGTTTAAGATAGAGCGACTATGGCGAATTGTTTATGGTAGCGGGTATACCCTTCGGCCCGACACGTCGCTGGTAGGGATATTAAGTGGCATTGAAATGGCGTGCTGGGACATTGTTGGTAAGGAACTCAACAAACCAATCTATGAGCTACTGGGTGGCCAGGTTCATGAAAAGTTGCGCTCCTATACCTACCTCTATCCGAACAATTCAGACAAATCTGACGTCTATAGTGACCCCGACTTAGCAGCTCAAAGAGCAACCGAGTATGTGAAACAAGGTTTCACCGCGGTAAAGTTTGATCCAGTGGGTCCCTATTCCGTATTTGATCCCAGACAACTGTCTTTAGAGGCGCTGGAACACACTGAGAAGTTCGTAAGAACTATTCGTGAAGCTGTCGGCGGCACCTGTGATTTGCTTTTTGGCACCCATGGCCAGATGACTACGTCCGGGGCGATACGTCTCGCAAAGCGGCTGGAACCATTTGATCCGCTGTGGTTTGAAGAACCTGTGCCACCAGAAAATGTACAAGAAATGGCTAGGGTGGCTCAGTCGACCAGTATCCCCATAGCGACGGGCGAGCGGCTAGCGACAAAGTATGAGTTCAGTCGACTGCTTGAGAGTCAGGCAGCATCTATTTTGCAAATGGCGTTGGGTCGAGTCGGTGGAATATTAGAAGCTAAAAAGATCGCAGGCATGGCCGAGGCGCATTACGCCCAAATTGCACCACATCTCTATTGTGGACCAATTGAGGGCGCCGCAAACATTCAAATTGGTACTTGCAGCCCCAATTTCTTGATTCAGGAAGGTATACGAACCTGGGGCGGTTTCCACGCCGACATTTTGAAAGAGCCGGTGAGATGGGAAGACGGTTACATCATTCCTCCGACAAAACCGGGGTTGGGTGTAGAGTTAAACGAAGAGGTAGCAACCCAGCACCCCTACACCGGGGAAAAGCTTCACCTGGAGATGTTGGATAAGCCTGCTTAGGCGCGTGCGTTAGCGTCGCGAATTCATTCGCTAACACTTAATAGAAGGCACCGACAAGGTCCCATCCTCAAACAGGGTGTGAAACTCGGTGTAGCCGCTCAACTTCTCAAGCAGCAGGTCACCGTAGCGGAACACAGGATATTGTGGACCTTGTTCTCCTTCGCAACCCGGTATGCACTTGATTAAGGCGTCCATGTTGGGGTCAAAGAAAAACGGCATTGAATAGCGTATTCTCCCTGAACTTAGAACTCGGTGGCGGGTGGCGGTAAACAAGTCGTTGGTCCATCGTGCTAACACATCGCCGATGTTCACCACGTGACTGCCATCAATCACTGGAACATCGATCCAGTTGCCTTGCCCGTTCTCAACTTGTAACCCGCCAACATCGTCTTGCGCCAAGAGTGTAAGACAGCCTGAATCTGAGTGTGGATAAGCTACCGCGTAGCAACTGGCTTGATCTACATCGACGCGAAGCAACTGCGGTGGAGCCTTTGGTGGTGGTGGGTATTTGAGTAGACGAAGCGTATTATTTCCCGCGTCGAAACTCCGCTCAAACCAATCGTCAGTCAAGTTAAGGGAGCGCGCTATGCTTTGCATTATGTCCTGACCGAGTGCCCTCATCGATTCCAAATAATCCAATATCCCACGACGCCAACCGGGCAATCGTTCTTCCGGCGGCCACACATTTGGCTCTAATAACATCTCACCGCTTTTGAATCGCGGGCTATCTGAAGGTAGCTCTGGGCCGAAATCTATTCCCTCCTTGAACGAACGCTCTTCGGGGAGTGGCGGAAAATAACCACGATAGATGTTGGTGCTCTCAGGATTGTTTTGGCGCCGGCCGAGTGCAAGCTTGTCCCTTTCCGGCAAATCGAAGAATGTTGCGAAAGTTTTTAAGCGTTGCTGCGTTAATCGTGCTGCTTCCGGCTGCCCGACGACCAGGAAAAATCCGACGTCGCAACACGCTTCAAATATTTCAGTATCAAAGGACGCGCGTGGCTTCGAATTTGATGCGTACACGCCCGAGATATCAATGACTGGAATGCTGTGAAAGTCTCCTGACATGTTTTGGTGTCCAGCAAAATATGAGCGCACTGCAAGGATATATTAGAGCGCGCTGAAAGTACTATGGATGTAGAATCACAAGCCGCGGCGTCGGGTAGCACTTAACGCTAAAGCGATGGTTACAACAGGCTAATGGGGATAAACCAGAGATGAAGATCGGATTTATTGGAATCGGTAATGTCGGGGGGAAACTTGCCGGAAGCCTTTTGCGCAACCGCTTCGAATTGACGGTGCGCGATCTCAATCGTGAGTTGGCGGCACCCTTTCTCGAAAAGGGGGCCTCTTGGGCAGAGTCGCCAAAAGAGTTGACCGAGGCGGTAGATCTCGTGATTACCTGTCTGCCTTCGCCCGCCGTCAGCGCTGAGGTGATGCAGGCCGATGACGGTGTTATTGCGGGATTAACAGCCGGCAAGATCTGGCTGGAAATGAGTACCACCGATGAGGCAGAGGTACGAAGGCTTGCCGAACCGGTGGAGGCCAGAGGGGCAATCCCGTTGGACGGCCCGGTCTCCGGTGGCTGTCACCGGGCGGCGACAGGCAATATCTCGATCTTTGTCGGCGGCGAGCGGGCTGCCTTCGAAAAAGTTCTCCCTGCGCTCAAGGCCATGGGCCGTCGAATTTTACATGTCGGCCCGCTTGGCTCCGCGTCGGTGCTTAAGGTGGTGACCAACTATCTGTGCTCGGTGCACCTGGTTGCACTTGGCGAAGCATTGACTGTCGCAAAGAAAGCAGGCATGGACCTCAACACGACCTACGAAGCGATACAAATTTCCTCAGGCAATTCCTTTGTTCATGAAACCGAGAGTCAGGTGATCCTGAACGGAAGCTATAACATCAATTTCACAATGGATTTGGTGTTGAAGGACATGAGTCTGTTCGACAGCCTGGCGCAACGTCTCCACGTACCCCTTGAACTCTCGCCGCTGGTGCTGGACATTTTTAAGGAAGGGCAGAAACGCTATGGTGCCCGCGCTTGGTCATCGATGATTGTTAAACGTTTAGAAGACGCGTGCGGCACAGAGTTGCGCGCTCCCGGCTTTCCAGCCGAATTGGTTGACGACGAGTCAGAAGAGCTAGGTGCAGAGGTGATTGTCCGGGGAATTGGCTCTTGAGCATTCAATTCATTCGAGAAATCGATTATGTAATCCTGCTATGCCAGGATAGGGATCAGGACTTTGGACATCGAACGTTGTTCTTCCAGGACCCTGAAGGGAATCTACTCGAGATCTATAGGGAGCTGTAAGCTCGAGTAAGTGTCTGCACCCGATATGTCGCCACGCCGACTTGAAACGAGTACTGAAACAGCGACCCACTTGCAGCATCGCAGGTTGACGCGCTCGATCCTGCTGGAAGCAGTTGACGAACTCGTATCCCGTGATAGGGATTTGCGAGTCGCGGTGGAGCGGTTCGGCCCGCCACCGTTGTGGGCGCGCAAACCCGGGTACGCGACGCTTGTTCGTATTATCCTAGAGCAACAGGTATCTCTCGCGTCAGCGCAAGCGAGCTTTACGCGTTTACAAAAGGCAGTTACAAAAGTTACGCCGGAGCGCGTGCGAGCGCTGTCCCTGACAGAAATACGCACACTGGGAATCACTCGGCAAAAGGCAGAGTACTGTTGGGGTCTGGCCCGCACCATCTGCGATGGAGAGTTGAACTTAAGCCAAGTTTCACGCGCGGACGAGAGTGTCGCGCGTGAAACCCTGGTGCGTGTGCGCGGGATCGGATCGTGGTCCGCAGACATCTATCTATTGATGGCGCTTTGCCGTCCCAATGTATGGCCAGACGGTGATATTGCATTAGCCGAATCAGCGCGACGTTTGAAGCGACTACGCACTCGGCCGTCATTCGAACGTTTGCGTCGCATCGCTAACGCCTGGGAACCGTGGCGCGCGGTCGCTGCACGAATTCTATGGCATACCTATCTAGCGGAGCGACAAGCAAGATGATCCGGCGCCTGCAGCGGCAGGCCACATCGCAGCGCCTATGATGGGCGCTACCCTGCTGGGTCCTATACAACCCAAGGTGACGAGCGCGGGGTAATATGGCACCTGTAGTTTTGATTAACCCAATCGAAGTTCCTGAAAGCCAGGATCAAGTCTTCATCGGATGAATCGATCTCAAAGTTCATGACGCGCCAGGATGGTGTGATCTCGTTTACTTTACGCCCGCATTCGATTCGTAAGCCTATCGGAGTGGCAAACGTGTAGACATATTCTCAAGGCTTGGACATACCTGGAATTTGAGAAACGCACGCATGAGTTTCCGTTTGCCGAAAATCCCAGTTTATACAAAAAGATTGTTCATTAATTTGCGAAAGCCATAGCCGCATGCCGACGAAGTACACGCACACGAACTTGATCGCGCAGGATTGGAGGCGATTGGCAGCCTTCTATCAAAAGGTATTTGGATGTGTACCGATTCCCCCCGAGCGAGATCATCATGGCGAATGGCTGGATCGGGCTACGGCAATAGCGGCCTCACATATCTCGGGAATACACATGCGTCTGCCGGGCTACGGCGAGCACGGTCCGACCCTGGAAATCTTTCAGTATGGCGCGATGCTTGAGCATCCAGCGGTTCGACCCAATACCCCGGGGTTTTCGCATATCGCCTTTGCGGTTGACAATGTAGCGGCTACAGTTCAAGCAGTCTTTGATTATGGTGGTTCCCCTATAGGGGAACGAACGGTTCGAAAAATGCCGGGGGTAGGATTATTGACATTCCAGTATGTTGCGGATCCCGAGGGTAACATCATAGAAGTTCAGCACTGGCATAAGTCCACCGCCTAGCCATCACAAGGGGGCGGGCGGGAAAAGCGCCTCTCCACAGGTCAAACCTTTTACCAACCACCTAATCCGTGAAAGCGAAATCCAAGGTCTTTGTGCTCCTCACAGTTGCAGCTGTCGCGATCGTTGTGGCATTTCTGCTTCCCCCTATTCCACAGGATCCCCAGTATCATGAGTTCGCTGATGGTCGGAGCCTCTTCGGGATACCCAACTTTTGGAATGTGGCAACTAACCTTCTTTTTGTCCTTGTTGGCGTAATAGGTCTCAAAGCTTGTATCCCCCGTGTGCCCCAAGGTGGGTTACAAGCATTACGCGACAACTATCTCGTTTTTTTTGTTGGTGTCATCCTAATCGGCTTTGGATCGGGGTATTACCACGCCGCTCCATCGACGTTCACGCTACTATGGGACAGACTGCCAATGACCTTATCATTTATCGCCTTGTTCACCATTGTGATCGGTGAAAACGTTTCCATGACCTATGGAAGGCGTCTGCTCTTGCCGTTGCTCATCATCGCTGCGGGTTCGGTACTATATTGGTATATCACAGAGCTCCGAGGAGAAGGTGATCTTCGACCTTACGGTCTTATTCAGTTTCTACCCATGGTTTTGATCCCTTTGATTCTGTTGTGGTTCGCGTCTAGGTTTTCTCACGTTGGCTACTTGTGGGCGATACTCATTTCTTACGGTTTCGCAAAACTCGCTGAACATTTCGATGCTGCAATTTTGGGTCTCTCCGGTTTGCTGAGTGGTCACTCCGTCAAACACTTGCTGGCGGGTCTCGCCACTTTCTGGCTTTTCATGGCGTTAAAAACACGACGCAAGATAAGCTAAGTCATGTAGTGTCGTGGATAAACGCATGAAACGAGGACATGTAGTTGTTGCGTCTGTTATCGTCCTCACTATAGGAGTGGTGGTATGGAACATCCAGCATCCTGATCTGCCTGGGGAGAAGGCCCCGGTAAGTGATCAAGAAGCCACTAAGAATGAACTCGCGTCGATGGAGTATCTACTTGGTGTCGCTATTGAACTCAACAAAACTCTACCGGTAACGGTCGATAGAGAGACAGAGCTAAGGAGTGTTGACGCCCTTGAAGGGGAACTCATCTACAACTATGTGCTCCTAAACTACACCTCGTCAGATATCGTTGCTAATGAGTTTCTTGCTGCGTTGACACCGGTTGTGAGAAAACAAGCCTGTTCTAACGTCAAGCTAGACCGGTTTTGGGAGAACGGGGTGTCGGCGACCTATTCCTATAGTGCAAATGACGATAAGTGGATAGGCAAGATCATTGTAACCCCTAATCAATGCGGTTATTAGTGCGATGAGGCGAACATGGCTTTGGTGGAGCAGCGGCAAAGACAGTGCGTGGACACTTCATGAGCTTCGCAACAATCCTGACGTCGAAGTGGAGGCGATTATCACCACTGTGAATCGTCGTTCTGAGCGAGTCGCTATGCACGCCGTTCGCCTGAGTCTGCTCCGAGCGCAAGCGAGCTCCACCGGCTTGGACCTTCGAATCGCGGAAATTTCACATCCATGTACCAATGACGAATACGAAGCGGCGGTACAGACTGAGATTGAGGACGCACAGGCAAGCGGTGTGGAATTCATGGCCTTTGGCGATCTCTTCTTGGAAGACATAAAGGAGTATCGGGAGAAGCTTTTGCAAGGCACCGGAATTACACCGCTGTTTCCACTGTGGGAGAGAGACACGGCCGCGCTTGCTACCACCATGATCGACTCCGGGTTGCGCGCACACGTAATTTGCATCGATCCACGCGTGCTTTCAAAGGAGTTTGCGGGCCGCAAGTTTGACAGTAAATTTCTCGCAGATCTGCCAGAATCTGTCGATCCGTGCGGAGAAAACGGCGAATTCCACACTTTCGCCAGCGCCGGGCCTATGTTTAGAGATCCGATTGGCGTTGAGGTCGTGGAGATCGTGGAGCGTGATGGCTTTGTGTTTGCTGATCTTGCTCCTTACGGTTATGACTCAAATCAGTAAGCTGGAGGTGATTTAGGTCAACAGTGATCATCGGGTGGGACCCTGGATCCAAAGTGGCTTCTGCGAATAAAAACGATCGCCGCGGCGAAGGAGTGAGAGCTGCACTGTTGTATATTACATTTAGTAAATTGATCGACTTGAGCCCGTCGAACTGCATATCGGCACGAATTGTTGGAAAGAAGAATTAAAAAGGAGTATCCCCTCAAAGTCACCGTCGAAAATCCGGTGGAGCGGTTCCAGTATAAGTTTGCCAAGGAGGCCCTGGCGAAGATCAAACCGGATGATCGCATTAAACTTGACGCATCCCATGTGGGTCTCACGATCTCGGCGGTTTACGAGCACGACATTGAAAAAGTGGTTGATCAACTTAAAAAGTCGTTTCCTAACTTAGCATTGGGAAAGCTTAGAATCATGTATATCGAAGGTCCGCCCGCTCTTGAACCTTATATGGATTTGACGGTGCTGACCCCGGCAGAATTCGTCGGTGCGATCTGCGCAGATCTGAACCAGAGGAATGCGGTGATCATGCATATAGGAGATGC
>JAOTYS010000063.1 GCA_029861795.1 Gammaproteobacteria bacterium
TCTGTACCTTCCCAGTAACAATCTACTGAGGCAAATCCCGCGTCCATGAGAGCTTCCTTCAACTCCGGCAAATGCCATAGACGCCAGTCGTATCTGAACGCCCGTTTCATTTCACTGCCATCAGCAAACCGGAAGTGAATATATGACATGGTCTCCCCAGTAACCGGCCAGTATTCATCCTGATCCCACACATATGTGAAGCCTTCCTCCTGCTCAGTCTCCTCTTCCATCTCCTCAAGGCACTCTGGACCCCCGTGTACATCCAACACAAAAATGCCGTCTCGGGCCAAGTCATCGTGGGCGGCCCGAAAGTATTCCAGCAACTCACTGCGCGTCTTAAACACACAATAAGAAAAATTCTGTGCACAGCGCACATCGGGAGGCCGGTCGCTCGGGTGACGCACGTCAGCCTGGTGTAAGGTGGCGCGGCTGGCCGCCTTACCCAACGGGTCGAGATTACGCTTACGCCCCCATGCCAAAGGCTCTGGGTCGATGTCAAAACCCTCTGCGGTGTAGTCGCGACCGCGCTTGACCCACGTTGCCGTTAGCAACGATGTGCCACAGAAATCTTCCCGAAAATGACGCGCAGCCGTACCCCGACTTTTCTTGAATACTCTTGCCAAAAAGCGGATGTCTTCCACAGGAGACTGTACCGAAAATTGATACAGCTCATACTTGTCGGCGGTCTTCGCGGTGTATTTCACGCGTTTTCCTTTTTTGCCCATCTGCAACCCTCAGTCGTGTTGAACTTCTTCCCGCAAGTGGGGTGCGGAGAATGAGGCCGCGGAGCATAGCGGTTTGCAGAACATCTCACAAGATCACGATCTGCGGACTTCACTCAAGGATTTGCAATCAATTCAAATCCACGACTGATCAATCGCGTTCACAAGCTGCTCGATTTTCTGCGATAACGATCGTTACTTGCGCGCGTCACCCAGTCCACAATACAGTTTATGTTCGCTCGCGCCCGACGTTGCGAGTTTAGACCAGATCTCGCATATCGGCGAACCGTCCACTTCCCCCTTAAACCCTAACCCCAATAGTTGCAATGCGGTTGGGGCAGTGTCATAAAGATGCACTGTCCTATCGATAGTCTTAGGCTCTATCCCCGGCCCATACACTAGCCAAGGGATACGCATGCTCTCTTCCACTTCGTGCTCATGGGTATAACCTTTACCACCGTGATCGGCTGTGATCATGATTATGGACGAATCCATACGTCCACTCGATTCGATGGTGTCAACAATAGTCCCCATAGCGTCATCCGCGATTCTGACTCCTTTTAGATATTGTTCGCTCATCCATTGATGAGCATGGCCCGCGGTATCGGGTTCCTTTATATGAACAAAAGTGAAAGCGAACTCATTTACCGGCCAATTGTCCACGAAAGCGTTCAGAACATCAGCGGCTGTCGTTGAATCGAGCGCTTCTAAAAGTCCAGGTCCTCGATAGATGTAATCGATGACCTCAGACGTTAGCAGAAAACTTAGCTTGTTCTTAGCGACAAACGCCGCGCTCTTCTTACCCGCCGCCTTGACCACATCGAATACTGTCGCGTGCTGAATATGCCCAGAAACGTATTGATTGAACGACACGCCGTGGCGCGGATAGTCGAGCCCAGTCAACATCGATACGTGAGCGGGCAAAGTCATTGAGGGACGAATCGTTGTCGCCAGCCGAGCCCTGGCAGCCATGGACCTTAGTTTATGGATATTGGGAGCAACGAGTTCGGTGATAGCATCGGGTCGCAATCCATCGATGCTAATGAGCACAACGTACCGCGCTGAGTTAGGCGGAGTATTCGGCAGCGCTTGCGCAGTCCACCAACTACAGGCGCCGATACATAACAAAGCGCCGACAACAAGTTGTGCGACTGAATGTCTGGTTGTACCAATCACGCTTGGGTCTTCGCTAAGCAGCCGTTTGCAGTATTCGATCGATTAGGGTTTCACATTGAGCGAGGTACCCACTCCCAAACAGATTAAGGTGATTCAGGACATGATAGAGGTTGTATAAGTGCCTGCGCATCTGGTAACCGGCATCCAACGGCCATGTATTCTGGTATGCTTCGTAAAATGCTGGCCCAAATCCGCCGAACAACTCGGTCATCGCCAAATCGGCCTCACGATCTCCAAAATACGGAGCGGGATCAAAGATCACGGGTCGACCGGCGGCGTCTTCTGCGTAGTTACCGCACCAAAGATCGCCATGCAACAATGAGGGTTGCGGCTGATAGTCTTGAAACAAAATGCCTAGGTCGGCCAGCAACTTCTCACCAAGATCCAACAGCCGACCGTGGTATCCGTTGCCGGCCGCAAGCTCAAGCTGGAAGCCCAGCCGATGCACTTGCCAGAACTCCGCCCAGTCTGCAGTGGGGGTATTGCGCTGCACAGTAGCCCCAATGGTATTGTCCCGCCACCATCCAAATTGTTCCGATGTGGTCCGATGCATCTCGGCTAACTGCTGACCCAATGCGACCAGTGCCTTAGAACTTGTTGCGTGCAGATCGACATACTCCAGAACGAAGTAGGAGCGATCGCCTGCGGCACCACAGCAGATAGGAGAGGGCACTCGAACCGTTTGCGAGCGCCTCAGTTCTTTTAGTCCGTCCACCTCCGCTTCAAACGCTCCGAGGCGTGACGCGTGGTTGAACTTCACGAAGTACCGACGCCTGCCTTCAGACAGAACTGCCGCTGAATTGATGCACCCGCCGGCAATGGGTTTGCTAGCGATAGGTGAGAAAGGTCTGCCCGTGATTTCGGCAATGTGCGCGACAATGGGAGTCCAGTTCACACGACTATCTCCCGAGGATTCAAAAGGGCTTCATCCCAAGCAGGCATTGTTGTTGCGATAGCACCTGACCGACAACTATTGCTTGTGCGCAATAGCCACGCCCTAGACGGGCGCAAATTAAGGGATAACTTACAGGTGAACCTTTGACCTAATTCTAGATACTGGTGCTAAGATTCTGAATTGAATATTAACACCTTAGAAAGCTACCCGAAAACCCAATAGCCCCGCGCGACTTGACTTATACACAATTCTGCGGGTGATCTTCATTTTACTCTCCAACCCGGGCTCGGCCTCTGATATTGCCAACAACAGTGTTCTAACTATTTGTTTTACAATTGTTTTACCGAGTTGCTCATTCTTTAATCAAAACATCATTGTCACTATCGCGTGTGGTCCCACATGGTACTTTGGAGGTGCTATGCACAAACTTATCCACAGATAGTGTGAGTAACTGCGGGTGTGATCCCCTCCATGCCTTTTGCTTTCAAATGTCCACTCGCCCCTATGATAGATTCCAACCGTGATGCCCCAACCCATTCCCAACCAGGCACGGCAGACCTTGTCTGGAAACGAGCCTGCTAGGCTCATTGCGGTAGCGGTACCGGCGCCGCTACGGCGTACTTATGAATATTTGGTCCTCGGGCACCCGGTGCAGAGGGGTGTTCGGGTGCGCATCCCCTTTGGCAGGCGCAATCTGATTGGGGTGGTGCTGGACCTGCCGCGGCGCAGCACCTTAACCCAACATCAGCTCAAGTATGTTGACCAGGTGATAGACCTAGAGCCGGTGATACCGTCACGGCTCCTACAGCTACTACAGTGGGCAGCCCGTTACTACCAGCATCCCATTGGAGAAGTGTTACACGCGGCTCTGCCGGGACCGGTGCGAGGAGGTGATAGCCTGCGCCCAGACTTCGGTACCGCCTATAAACTCACTAATTCCGGAAACGAGATCGATCTCAGCGACCTCAAAAGGGCGCGGTTGCAGCAGAAAATTATCGAGATTTTGAGACAACATCCCGATCAAACCCTCGCTTGCGCACAGCTGCGAGCGTTATCTGCTAACTGGGGTAAAGCCATAGCCGCATTGGTGGAACGAGGCTTGGTGGAACAGCGGCAACTATCGCCAAACCATGTGATAGCTGACCGTGGTCTCAAAGGCCCACGCTTAAGCGAAGCGCAAGTCACAACCTGCCAACGCATAAGTGCTCATCTAAACCGCTATGGTTGTTTCCTGCTGCATGGTGTCACCGGCAGCGGCAAAACAGAAGTCTATATGGAAGTGGTGCGCACCGCCCTCGACGCCGGACGACAGGCGTTGATTCTGGTGCCAGAGATTGGCCTGACTCCGCAGTCAATAGAACGATTTCAGGCACGTTTTGGAGTGCCGGTGGCAGCTCTGCATTCAGGTCTCGCCGACGGGGAGCGACATCGGGCTTGGTGGATGGCTCGCAGTGGCTTAGCCCCCATCGTTTTGGGGACGCGATCGGCGGTGTTCGCGCCTTTGGCAAGGCCTGGCGTGATAATTGTAGATGAGGAACACGACACGTCTTACAAACAACAAGAGGGCTTCCGCTACCACGCCCGCGATGTAGCGATCAAGCGCGCAAGCCTGGAAGGCGTTCCAATCATACTGGGCTCTGCCACCCCCTCGTTGGAAAGCCTAGCCAATGTCGAGGCAAAACGGTATGAATTCTTATCGCTTCCAAATCGGGCGGGAACTTCCAAACTTCCCCGTATACAACTAATCGATCTTGGCAAGACCAACGCGCCGGACGGACTAACTCAAGGCTTGTTGCAGGCAATTGCATCTAGGTTGCAGCAAGGCGAGCAGAGCTTGATTTTTATCAATAGACGTGGTTTTGCTCCGGTGATGGGATGTAGCGGCTGCGACTGGTGTGCTCAGTGTCAGCGGTGCGACGCGAAGCTCACATTTCACGCCGGCAGCCACAGCTTGAGATGTCATCACTGTGGGGCTGAAGGACCGGTACCGATGCGGTGTCCGCTTTGCGGACAGGAAAAACTATACAAATCAGGTCAAGGTACACAGAGGATTGAGGCCGCGTTGACCCATCAATTCCCTAACGCAAGGGTGCTGCGCATAGATCGGGACACAACGATAAGGAAGGACGCGATGAAGACTAAGCTCAGTCAAATCCACAGCGGCGATGCAGATATTCTCGTGGGCACTCAAATACTATCCAAAGGACACCATTTCCCGGATGTAACGTTTGTTGGCATCGTCAACGTAGACCACGGTGTGTATAGCTTGGACTTCCGTGCCATGGAGCGTTTGTTTCAACTTGTGACCCAAGTATCAGGGCGCGCGGGGCGCGCGGGCAAACCCGGGGAAGTTCTGATTCAGACTGGTTTTCCCCAAAGTCCGTATTTCGAAATGATGCGGCGTCACGATTATCTGGAATTCGCGCGGCACGCGTTAGCCGAGCGACAAGAGGCCGGGTTTCCTCCTTATTCTTACCTAGCGCTGCTGCGAGCAGAGTCGACTCACCCGGGCCGGGCACTCAAATTCCTAGATATAGCCCGCGGTATCGGACTCGGCGTACTACAGTCTCACAAGAGCTCTAAAACCAAACTCATGGATCCAGTGCCATCACCGATGGAGCGACGGGCAGGGCGTTTTAGGGCGCAGCTCCTGGTAAGGTCTTCAGATAGAAACGATTTACATGAGTTTCTCTGTGGATGGATTGGGGAGATTGAGTCGAGCCGGGCGGCGCGGCAGGCGCGTTGGTCGATCGATGTGGATCCCATGGAGATGTACTAAGCAATCAACAGGGCGATTAACAGGAATAACAACATTATCGAGACGAAACTGACACGGACTAAAGCATTGACCGGGAAGACGGCGATTAACGCTCTTTTAGTCATCGCGTCAATCGCTTTTGTTGTGGGCCTGGTGGCACCAATGCTGACGCTCACGAAGCTGGTACTCATTGTTAACACCTTCTCGGTGCTGACCGGGACACTCACATTACTTAAGGAGGGTGAATATCTACTATTTATCATCATATTCGGATTCAGCGTTGTGCTGCCATGCATAAAGATCACTTTGCTATTCAAAATATGGAATTCGGACACCCCTCTAAGGAACCGCGCGCCCCGTCCTATAGTTTGGCTCTCCTCCCTCGGGAAATGGTCAATGCTAGATGTGTTTGTAGTAGCAGTGCTGCTGGCCAGTATCAAACTCGGTGCCCTGGCAAGTGTAGAGATTCACTATGGTCTTTACGCGTTCGCACTGTCTGTGATTCTAATAATGATTGCGACGGGGCTAGTGATGCACAGCTACAAACGAAAGGCATAACCCAAGTGACGTTGGGTATTACTGAAGCTATGTCGGGCAGATAACTCTATGACACGAAAAGCATCGACTTCTCCTAGCTCACCAAGCTCGGTAGAATCTCCGGCCTTTATCCTCGCAGCAACACCAATAGCGCAGTGCAAGGCCATATTCGAGAGTTAATCTCACGGTCCGTCAGACGACTGGTCGACGCCGGTCGTCTACCCGCTTTGGGGGACATTGGCATTCAAGTCGAACGCACTCGTCAGAAAGAGCACGGCGACTTCGCGACCAATATCTCCTTGATATTGGCTAAATCTGCCCGCTGCAAACCACGGGACTTGGCACAGCAGATCTACGATCAACTACCCTACTCGTCTCAAATAGATAAGGTTGAGATCGCCGGTCCTGGATTCATTAACTTTTTTCTGAGTCGAAAGGCATGGTTCGGGGTAATCTCAACCATCAAACGCGAAGGCGCACGCTACGGTCAGATCGACATCGGAGGCGGCAAACGCGTGTTGGTGGAATTTGTGTCCGCGAATCCGACGGGGCCTTTGCATGTAGGTCACGGTAGGGGGGCAGCCTATGGCGACACTTTAGCCCGAGTGCTCCGCGCCAATGGTTACGACGTTGCTAGCGAGTACTACCTGAACGATGCCGGACGCCAAATGGACGTACTGACGGCTAGCGTATGGTTACGCTACGTAGAGCTTTGTGGCGATCGAGTCGACTTTCCGAAAAACGCATACCAAGGCGCTTACATTTCAGATATCGCGGCCGCCTTACGGGATACGGCGGCCGACGCACTGAAGCGCGATCCAAAGCAAATCATTCATGACCTTAGCGATGATGCCGAGGCTGCAATGGACGAGCTAATCTCACGGCTAAAGAACTCACTGGGCCCGGAGAGGTACCAGGATGTTTATCGCCTCGCAGTTGGGACTCTGACTGACAACATTCGCGATGACTTGGCGGAGTTTGGAATCCACTACGACTGCTGGTTCTCCGAGAAAGGCTTGGTAGAGCGAGGCGCGGTTGAAAGGGCAATCGAGCGTTTGAAAGAACGCGGTCATCTTTACACCCGAGACGGCGCTTGGTGGTTCCGCTCCACTCGCTTCGGTGACGAAAAGGATCGTGTAATGATCAGGTCTAATGGCGAGTACACTTACTTTGCCGGAGACACTGCATATCACTTGAACAAGATAGAGCGGGGATTCGAACAACTCATCAACATCTGGGGTGCCGACCATCACGGACATGTAAAACGCATGAAAGCGGCGTTTGAAGCCTTCGGTGAGGAACCCGACCACCTTCAAATTCTACTGGTCCAGTTCGTCTCGCTCTATCGCGGTGGTAACAAGGTTTCTATGTCCACTCGCGGGGGTGAGTTTGTTACGTTAAGAGAGCTACGACAGGAGGTTGGAAACGACGCGGCACGCTTTTTCTACGTTTTGCGCAAAGCAGAGCAGCAAATGGATTTCGATCTAGATCTCGCTAAATCCCAATCGAATGACAATCCAGTGTACTACATCCAATATGCCCACGCGCGAATCTGTAGTGTCTTTAGTCAAATCGAACAAAGAAACTTAGGCATAGACATAACTCAAGAGGCTGACTTTGACGCGCTAGGCGAGGACGTTGAGATACAATTGCTCAACATACTGTCGCGTTTTCCGGAGGTTGTCGCGAGTGCCGCGGCAGATTGCGAGCCTCACCAGATAGCCTATTATCTTCGCGACTTGGCTACTCAGTTTCACACCTATTACAACGCGCACCCATTTCTGTCTGCGGAACCGGAGGTCCGCGATGCTCGCCTGGGGCTAATCGATGCGGTGCGTCAGGTGTTGTCCAACGGGTTGACGTTGCTGGGTGTGTCCGCTCCAGAAAGCATGTAGTCATATGGTCCAAGCCCGCAAACATAAAGGTCAAAAACGGTCTCATGCAGCAGCATCGCCCGCCTGGGGCATGCTCGCCATCGGCTTCGCCTTAGGCGCGGTATCGACATGGTTGTTTCTCGGTAGACCGGTGGATACCGGTCTAGGCGGTGGAATTAAGACGCTAATAGAGCGGGGCTCATCCCGTCAAACAGATGCACGCGCAGTGAGCACGGAGAAAGTCGCCAATCTACCCCAGGCGGAGGCACCGAAACTAGAATTCTACAATGTTTTACCCACAGTGCTTCCCGAGATCGAGCGCATCATCCCAGACGACGAGACACAGGAAACCCCCGAACCGCAAGCACAACCGCCCAGCAGCGAGCGCCCCAAGAAAGTAGACAAAGTCGTAGGGTATGTACTCCAAGCGGGATCCTATACCCGCTACAACGATGCTGATCAGATGAAGGCAAAGCTGGCCTTGGCTGGGGTTGAAGCGCGCATCCAGAAAGTGACCATCGAAGGCAGGGGCGAGTTTTATAGGGTGCGAGTTGGGCCTTTCAAAACCCTGTCCCAGGCAGACGCGGCAAATCAACGTCTGCGCAATCAAGGGGTACAGGCGATCCGATTGAGGGTCACACAGCCCACCACCGGCTAACTAAACGTGCAACACGCGCGATATTACATCAATTGATGGTCACACTATCGCTCCACGCACATCGCGATACCCATACCACCGCCAATGCATAATGTGGCGAGTCCCTTGTTAGCGTCGTATCTACCCATCTCATGCAACAGCGTCACTAATATGCGGGTCCCAGACGCTCCAATAGGATGTCCGAGTGCAATTGCGCCACCATTGACATTTACTCGGTCGGGGTTCCAACCCATGTCTTTGTTAACGGCGCATGCCTGTGCAGCAAAGGCCTCATTAGCCTCTATTAAATCTAGATCATCTATTGCCCAACCCGCTTTCGCCAGCGCTGCACGACTAGCAGGAATCGGCCCTGTCCCCATCACCGCGGGCTCCACGCCTGCAGTAGCCCAAGACACAATACGAGCCAGCGGTTTAAGACCGCGCTCGGCGGCGGCTTCTGCAGTCATCAGCACAACGGCTGCAGCACCATCATTAATTCCGGAGGCATTGCCCGCGGTCACGGTACCGTCCTTCTGAAAGGCCGGTCTCAGTTTGGACAAGACTTCGACAGTGGTGCCGTGCTTCGGGTGCTCGTCCTGGTCCACCACGCTCTCGCCTTTGCGACTGGCAATGGTCACAGGCACGATCTCCTGCTTGAACTTAGCGTCGCGTTGCGCAGCCTCCGCTTTCTGTTGTGAGGCTACGGCAAACGCATCTTGATCTTCGCGGGTGATCTGCCACTGTTGCGCCACATTCTCTGCGGTGTTGCCCATGTGATAGCCGTTGAACGCGTCCCACAAGCCATCCTTGATCATGGTATCGGTCAATTCCAAAGAACCCAATTTTTGACCCGCCCTCAGATACGCACAATGAGGTGCTAGGCTCATGCTCTCTTGTCCGCCGGCGACTACGATATTGCTGTCACCGCCTTTTATCGCTTGAGCGCCCATGGCTACTGATCGCACTCCAGAGCCGCAAACTTGATTGATGGTAACAGCAGTCTTCTCCGCTGGAATCCCCGCGCCGATCGCCGCTTGTCGCGCTGGGTTTTGGCCAACGCCGGCAGTTAGCACTTGTCCCATGATTACTTCTGACACCTCATCCGGTGCAATATTGGCGCGCTTCAGCGCATCAGAGATTGCTACTTCCCCCAACTGCGAAGCGGTCATCGAACTCAACCCACCATTGAATGCACCGACCGCAGTGCGTACTGCGCTCGCAATTACTACATCTGTCATGTGTTCTCTCCTGTCATTGTTGAAGGCTAACTTTAGGTTCCTTAGCCAGCGGGTTCAGTCACTTAGTCCTGAGATCCAACCAGCTAGCTATGGCTGAGGGCACTTCACGCTGAGCCCGGGCACTCACGTAGATACCGATGTGACCACCCGGAAACGCGACTTCAGAGTAGTCCGATGAGCCGACGTAGTGCTGCAGCGCTTGGGAGGCACTAGGCGGTACCAAATGATCTTTAGTGGCGTAGACGTTCAACACCGGCATTGTAAGGTTTCGCAAATTAACAGATCGTTCACCAATGCAGACCTTGCCATTGATGAGCCCGTTGTCTTGAAAAAAATCCTTGACAAATTGACGGAACGCCTCACCCGCCTGATCAGGACTGTCAAAAATCCATTTCTCCATGCGTATAAAGGTCTCAGCCTGGACCACGTCGCTCAGTGCATCCACCATGTCCACATACTTCTGGCCAGTAAGTCGAAAGGGTTTTAGCGAAAGAAAAATCCAGTTCAAGAACTCTCCGGGTACATTTCCCATAGCATCCACCATGAGGTCCACGTCTAGCCGGCTGAGCCAGCGATTAAGCAAGTTATCGGGGGTGTGGAAATCCACCGGTGTCACCATGGCGATCAGATTCTTGACCTTTGCCACGTTGGTCGCCGCATAGCACAAACCAAAGACACCACCTTGGCATATACCCAGTAGATTGATCTTTGCTAGTTTGTGTCGATCACATATTGTCCTGACGCAGCGATCGAGGTACCCGTTGATGTAATCATCTAAGGTTAATCCGCGATCGGCTTGATCCGGATATCCCCAATCGATTAGATACACGTCTAAGCCGGCATCGAGCAGACCTCTGATAAGGGATCGGTTCTGTTGCAGATCAGCTACGTCGGGTCTGTTGACCAAGGCATAAACAATCAACAACGGAATCGGATTAACCAGTTTGTGTCCGGGCGCTGTGTAACGAAAAAGAACGAGTTTATCTTCTCGGTACACTTCTTCCCTTGGGGTCGCACCCCCGCCAAGGCCATTAAGGTGACTGAGATTATCAATGCCGGCCTTAAGCTTGGAACAGAATTCCAACATCTCCTGGGCCGCCTGCTCTGGGGTGAGTTTGAACGCCGTCACGACTAAGTCTTTGAAGACGGCTTGCGCTTTTGCTTAGCTAGTGCAGCAGTAGCGGGCCTTTTTTTGCGCGTGCGCTTTGACACCTTAGCCCTTGCGGTCACGCTGGAGTCAGTATTGACGGCCTCTATAGCCTGTTGCAGGCGGTCCATACGCCTTCGCAGAGCCGTCATCTGACGCTGCATGGTTTGTAACGTTTCACTCATGGTATTAATCTCCGTGTGAGTCGGCAAACCCATACCCTCGGCCATGGATTCTATGGTCCGGCTCCACTCAACCCGATAGGCCATCAACGAATTAACTAGACCGCCAAAGATGTCCGCATACCGATCGCTTGCCACACGCTCCGCGTAGACCTGCTCAGAACATTCCACCCATAGGTCGTATAGCTCTCGGTAGGTGTCGATGGTCTTTCCCTCATTGACCAGGCACATTAGCGTTTCCTCCATATGCTTGAGCGATGCGCCGGCCAGTTCGCCTTGGAACTGCAAATAGTCGCGCCAGGCCTGCTGGTATTTGATTCCCCGTTGGGCCAGTTTCTGAAGCTGATCTTGAGTCTCTAGCGGCTTACCGATCCCAGGGATCGCCAGCGGCTCCATACCTTCGTGAACCATCTTGCCGAAAATTTCTGCAACGCTCCCGCCATCATAATTCTGCCATACGGTAGTTGTGGCAGCTGCCTTTTTCCAAATGTCTATCAGTGTCTGTGCCACCCCGCTCACGGCGAATTTATCCGGCGTGGCGTTCATAGTAGCCGAATCCATAGCACCCACCAGGCCCGCTGCAAGCTGCGAATACTCCTTAGCCTGGGCGACAATCTTCGCCGACAAATCCTGAGCAGCATCCGACTTAGCCGGCGCGGCAGCTTGCCACCACTGCTCCAACGCCTGGCTCCAAGGATCTAATAGATCTAATTCAGGGGAGTGCGGCCTGTTCACCGTGGCGCCCTCAGTCCAAATCCGAACGTAATCTCGTTGAGCCTCAATCCACCGGCGGGCCCAATCAGCGGCGTCGCGTTCTGTCATGCTCTTGGTTTTGCCATTAAATCCATCCGCTGGGGAGTAACCTTAGGATACGGGTACGCCACGAAACAGGCTACCAAATCCGTTTGTGCACCGCAACATAATCTGTCACAATAAACTATCGATAAAGCCCAGACGGCAGGTGGTGTCGACCAACTTTTAAAGCTGAAACATTGGCACGCAATATCTGACCAAGTAGGTAAGCTCCTTTATACCGGATACAGCAATACAATCCTGTGCCCATACGACTGCGATCAACAGCGGAGACAGATAGTGACCAATGTCAGAATCATCAAGAAGTATCCGAACAGGCGTCTATACGACACTGAATTGAGTCGCTACATCACATTGGCTGATCTGCGCAAGCAAATCACGGAGGGCGGCGAATTCGAGGTAAGGGATGCCAACTCCGGCGAAGATATCACGCGTAGTATCTTGCTTCAGATCATTGCAGAGCAGGAGTCTGAGGGAACACCGCTTTTCACTACCGACATACTGATGCAAATGATTCGGTTTTACGGGGACACTTCCCAGGACATGTTTACAAAGTTTCTCGGCAAGAGCCTGGATCTGTTTGTCAAACAGCAGAACCTGTATAGCCAGCAAGTACGCGAGACACTGAGCGGTAATCCGATGTCGGCCATGACGGAACTCACCCAGCGCAACTTGGAAATCTGGAAGGAGATGCAAGAGAGTTTTTTTCGGAGCGCGGGCGTCAGTTCTACCGGCAGTGCAACGAAAGATGCTGACGACAAATCGGACGACTCTTAAGTGTTGCACTCAAGCACTACTGCCAAAACGACTTAAGTAACGGTCAACCACGAATCTTAGGAGTGAACCGGGTATCCATGGGTTCACCAAAGCCTTGGCCCAGGAAGGGGCTGCAAAGGGTATAACGGTAAACGCCATCGCCCCGGGTTATGTCAATACAGACATGATTCGGGCAGTCCCCGAAAAAGTACTTGAAAAAATCCTCGCCCTCATACCTGTCGGTCGACTGGGCGAGGCGAAGGATATTGCACGAGCCGTGTTATTCCTCGTCGCCGACGACGCGGACTTTATCATCGAATCGACTTTGTCAATCAACGGCCGTCAGCACATGTATTGAGCCAGCGCAGCCGCCAGCTCACTTTGATCTCGCCCCAGTACCGCATTTCTTTCCAGCCTGTACCGTGTATTAGTGTTGGCCGTTGACGGGATCGACTGCTTGGTCTATTGTGCGTTGCATCAATGGTGCGGCGCACAAATGCTCGCAAAGACCAGTGCGACCAAATCGATGGTTTACAGACTAAGGGGGTAAATGTGACCACGCGAATTGCGCTCGTAACAGGCGGCACCGGAGGTATAGGTACCGCAATCTGCAAGCGACTTATCAAAACGGGCTCTCGGGTTGTAGCCGGTTATTTGCCCGCCGAAGAAGAGGTGGCCTTGGAGTGGAAACATGCGACTAACGACGCAGGCTTTGACGTCGAGCTCGCTGCTGGAGATGTAACCTGCTACCACTCCAGCGAATCCATGGTGAGGCAGGTCGAACAACGATTTGGCCGTATGGACATACTGGTCAATTGCGCAGGCATCACCGCCGACCAGACGCTGCGAAAAATGGAACCGCACCAATGGGAACAGGTAATAGATACCAACCTGAATGGTATTTTCAACGTTACTCGACATGTGGTGGAAGGCATGGCTGGGCGCAACTTTGGACGGATAGTGAACATCTCTTCTGTAAACGGCCAGAAAGGACAGTTTGGCCAAACTAATTATTCCGCTGCCAAAGCCGGTGTGCACGGTTTTACCATGGCGCTGGCGCAAGAGGTCGCGGGCCGCGGAGTCACGGTCAATTCAGTTTCGCCTGGTTATATCGATACCCAAATGACCAGGGCCATTCCCGAGGAAATTCGCGAAAGCATGGTGGCCCAGATACCTGTGGGACGAATGGGCCAGCCGAGAGATATCGCGTTGGCGGTTACCTTTCTGTGCGGTGAAGAGGCGGGCTATATCACCGGGGCTAACCTTGCCGTGAATGGTGGTATATACATGAGCTAAGTGGCCCCGCCTGCGAGCTAGAACAGAAAGCCAGACCTTAACTAACCATTGCCTGCTAGCAGACAACCCCACCTCTAGCCCCGCTTTGCCTATCTTGCGTTTGTAAGTAAGCACAGTAGGAGTCATCGTTATGAAAAGATATGTGCTAACAACAAGCATCGCATTCATCTGGGCTGGTATAGCATGGGCGTCCAACCCGGATAGGGTCTCGCTCACCATTTATGGCACCGGGCAACCAGGCTCGGTACCGACCACTATGTATCGACCCACACCGGGCGTAACTACCGAACCCTATGGCACGGTGCCAGGATTCGCTGTGGTAAAACAGGAAAGGAGCGTGGAGCTCAACGCCGGACACGATCATGTTCGTTTTACCGATGTCACTGCACTGATCGATCCCACCACTGTCAGCTTTGATTCGTTAACCGATCCCGCAGGCACTCGGGTCCTTGATCAAGACTATCGGTTTGATCTAGTAGATACCCGACAGCTATTAGATCGATATGTGGATCAGGAGATCACCGTCCATCAAGGATTAGGCGACGATCATTCCACATTTACTGGAGTTTTGCTTAGCGCCAGGGACGGTCTGCTACTAAAGGGGAGCAACGGAGACGTGCAGAATTTTCGGAGTTACTCAAGAATCGAGTTTCCCGAGCTGCCTAACGGCTTGGTCACTAAACCAACTCTCGTTTGGAATCTAACAACACGCACATCCGGCGAGCACCGAGTACGTGTTACTTATCAAACCGAAGGTATTACATGGTGGGCTGATTACATCTTGACCTACCAGGAGGGAGAAGACGCTAACGCATGCTCAGTTGACGTTAGCGCCTGGGTCAGTATTGTTAACCGATCCGGCGCAAGCTTTGCCGACGCCGGACTTAAGCTCATCGCGGGCGATGTGAATCGAGTATCTCAACCGGCAGTTCGAACCGAGTTGGCGAGAACGCTGGCCCTGGCCGAGGACGTCTCCAGCGGCTTCACCGAGAAACCATTCTTCG
>JAOTYS010000443.1 GCA_029861795.1 Gammaproteobacteria bacterium
GAAGAAGTTCGCAACCGAGGTGCAGTGAAGGAATCTGAGGCGACTGCCGCGTAGCTATGCTGAGACTCACAGCCGCTTGTGAAAGCTGCGACCGGCCACTAGCACTGCTACATTCGACAACGATGGCACCAAAACCAGCGTCAAAAGCGGCGACCTACTGTTCGTCGCTGCCGGTGTGGCTCATCATTTCGACCATTGCAGCGATGACTTTGTGGTCTGGGTGATCTTCTACGGGCCGTCGGGAGGCGAGCCCTAAGGCAGATATTGCGGGCTACTCTACCGGTAATACGTCTCATCGTAGCCCTCCAGCAGCACGTATCGAGAATTCAGAAACATCACGAGATCAATCAGCTGCGCCACGGTCATTTGATCTTTGAGGGGCATGAGCGATGCGGCGTCCCGGCGCGCGTCGCGCGGCAAGCGGCGCAGATACTCCTCGGAAATCGCATGATCTGGATTAATGATTGACGTCACTAAGTCAGCATAGGTTTTTGCATAGACGATGTTGCCACCCAGCTCTATAGTCAGGGGAGATTCGCCCTCATAGATCGGTAGAGCAACACCGTTGACGGCATGGCATTGATGGCACTCCAGCGCAACAAATGCTCTCTGCCCTTCGGCGATGCTCCCCCACTCTATTGGAAATCTGAATTGGGTTGCGTAGTCGGGGTGTGTTGCGCAGCCAGCCAGAAGCAGCGATCCAAAAATTAAAACTACCGTCGTCAGAAGATTCGAGCGCATTTAGATGCTCCCATAGTTAAAATCGGAACGTGTAATTGAGCTTAACCACAAATTCCGAGTTGGTTGACCGGAAGTCATTGTCCTCGTCGACAAAATTGTGATTAAGCACCACGAACATCTCACGGCCTTCCGTAGGGATCCAATGCAGTCTGCTATGAATCCCTAGGTTGTTCGAAATATTGTCGAATTGCGCAAGCGTTACCCAGGCCCATTTTGATGAGAAGGCGATCTCGTTCTGCAAGGTGATCAGTCGCGTGATGAAACTGCCTTCCGGTAAATCGATGTCTTGCCGAGCGTAACGCGCCGTGACGCTATAGTGCTTGGACGGCCGCCAAGTGAACTGACCATCAGTCCGTAGCTGATCGCCGGCGAAGAACCCGCCGCTACGAACATCCAGCTGGACACGAAACTTACGCTGGTTCCCAGTGCCAAAGTTGACACCCCAACCACCGTAGTCATATCGATCGGTGGGAATGATGATCCCGGGGAAAATCTCAAACGGCTCAATCAGGCCTTGGGTGGAGCGGAAAACTGACAGGCCGAGGCTATCGCCTTGTTGGTTTTCGATGGAAGCCAAAGTCAAAAAGATGACCTGAGTGTCAACATCACCGTCGATCCGATCAAAGCGGCGAAAATTAATCCCGCTGCGTATGGTGCGTATCGCACTGTCTTCTGGCCGGTGGGTGTAGCCGACGGCGGTATAAAAATTACGTATGCCGGTGCGAGCCGCGAAACCTAGGCGGGGATCGAAGTTCTGCTGTATTTCCTTGAACCCGATACCACCGCGCCACTTATTGCTATTGGGCATGACCAGATTGAAGCCAAAGGCCGCATCGTCACCGCTGAGCCCGTCGGTTTCGGTTTTTTGGAACCAAACCTCCGACTCGAGTGCAAGACCCGGCCCTAATCGAGTATTTCGGTAAGCGAAGTCTACGCCGATCAATGCGTTATCCGCATTCGATGTGGGGTCACCATAGGTCATTATTGTGCCCAAAGTTGATTCCGCGAGCACGTTTCGAGCCGCGCGTGCCACGATCATGTTGGTCGCATCGACGCTTTCGAATTCCGCCTGCCGAATCGCCAGCGCGCCAACGTTCCATTCACCGATCCGGCCACTGAGCTTGGCACCGAAATCCAGGTCGACCGGTTGACCTGCTTCGCTTAGACCAATACGCCGGGAGAAAAACGGCTTGCCATTTTGGCGGTCAGTATCGGGTTGGAACACCGTTTGGTTCATCGCGCCGATCTTGCCAAATTCGAAAATGTCCCCATCCTTCAGAAAAAAGTCCCGCCGTTCCGGAAAGAAAAGCCCAAAGCGAGTCACGTTAACCTGTCTGGCATCGACCTCGGTGGCCGAGAAATCCGTATTTACTGTTAGCGAAGCATTAAGTGCGGGCGTTACTTTATAAAATAAGTCCAGGGATGGTTCGATCTCGAAGTTACTACTGGCGCTGGCAAAGTCACGCCGCCGTCTCAGTGACACCGATGGTACGATGTCGAGGCCAGCGCCCTGGCTCAAGTCACGAAACCCCCGCACAACACCGCCAGCGCTCGGATTGAAGGTGCGATTCTGTGATTTCCAACCAATGAACTCCTGCTCGCGGGCAAGGAAGCGCCACAGATTGACACCCCAGACGTCGTTGTTAGGGTCGAAGGACAAGGTCTTGAAGGGAATGGCCATCTCCGCGGTCCATCCATCTTCGAGATAATGGGCGTCCGCTGCCCAGATGCCATCCCATTCTGGGGCGAAATCGGTGGTGTTTTCCCAAAGGCCGTCCAATCGGACCCCATTCGGGTTGACTTCGAACATGTAACCATTGCGTTTGTCGTAGAAGGGATCGAGAACGACCGCAACCCGGTCCTCAAATCGTATTCCCCCGCCTTGGCGGAGTACTCGCGCGGTGATCTCTTGTGGACGGCTATCCCATACACGAGCGCCAACGTAGAGTGCTTCATCATCGTAATACAGATAAAACTCCGTTCGCTCCGACGGGCGCTCGAATTCGTTGGGTTGAATCTGGTGCAGGTCCTTAATGACTGTGGCACGCGCCCAAACGCCATCGTCCAGCTTGCCATCAAGAACGGGCGGCCCTTCCAAACGCACGATATCGGCCGTTTTCACCTCGATCCGCCCGGACTCTTGGGTCAGAGCAGGCTGGGATGCCGCAAAGAACACGATGAGGGCCAGGAATCGCGGCTGCACTTTGTTCTTAGAAGTCATCAATGGTCGTACTGGCACCCTTTGCGGGGGGGGTCTGGTCTAGATGTCGCCGGAACCGTCGACGGGCCGCACATCGCTTTGCGTACTCTGAAGGTTGCTGGGGCAACTGCAAGAGTTGGCAGATATCGGATCGCAATGCGGATGACGGCTACGCCCCGAGACTACTAAGCGGCCAGCAACACCCTCGATCAGCGCTACCTTGAAGACACAAGACTGACTACTCGAGATACGCTTTCAGCGGCTGCCAATACATTTTGTGCTCTTGCTGAGGTCAACGCCTTATAGATCTCCTTAGCGCTGGTTTTAATAATCACGGTCTGGTTTATTCTCATGATTTTCCCCTTGCTTGAACAAGGCTACGACCCATTGCTTCTCCCCCAACCCAATCGCTAATTGTCCAAGAACTTCAAGAAACCGGTGGACCAGTCTTCAATGCCCCCTTCCAGCTCCATAAATTCGCAGTGAGGCATGGCGACGTGGGCAGCTTTGGAGTGGGGGTAATTTGGATCCCACCTGGGCGAGCACAGTAGTGTAGGCACCTTCACTTGAGCGAGTTGCTCATGGGTGGGGTAGTCGAAATGACTCTGGTAAGCCAAGCGCCACATTACCGGGGCTTTGAAGACTTCGAGCACCCGACGGTTGACCATCTCGGTATCGATGTACGGTTCCTGCCAGATAATTCCAGCTTTGCCGCGCTTAAACCAGGGCCAAAACAGACCTTGGTCACGCATCATGTGCCAGATCATGAGTAAGTGGCCACCGTACCAATCGGGCTCCCATAGCGGCGTGTAATTGGCTTTGAGTTCAGCCCTTTCCTCATCGGTGTGGTAGAGCACATTGCTCATCGCGAGTCGCCGCACGCGATCGGGTTCTGCGACAGCCATGTCCAACCCGACTAAGCCGCCGCCCCACATTCCATAAAAATCTACTTGCTCGAGCCCCAGGCTATCCAACGCTTGACCGAGCACAGTCCGATATCGCGCAACGGTGACGTCGTTTTCGCCTATGGTGTTGTCAGATTCACCGTGGCCCGGCAGATCGACCGCGAGTACAGGCCGCTGACCCACCAACGATTGCGACACAGGGTCGACAATATCCGCTGAGCTAGCC
>JAOTYS010000442.1 GCA_029861795.1 Gammaproteobacteria bacterium
GATGCATTCATTCCGCGTGCGTTCTCTCTAACCCATGTCAATCTCACTCATCGGAACTGGACGGCGGTAGGGTTGCCTGATTGTGAAGAACTGCCGATAGTGGATCCCCGAGGATTAGTCACTCCGTTCTGGGATGAATGGTCCCTTGACACCTGGATTTTGTCCCAAGATGGCAACGCTTTATTACCCTCTCGCACACTGTCAGTCGTTCAACGGTTAGATATTTCCAGTAGTCCGAGTCCGGCTGTCCTCACTGAATCAAGGTACGACAATTTTGATCTAGTGACGCGTACAGATGTGCAGCCGGGGGCGGAACAGCCCGTGTGTCGCCTGACTATAAAAGCATGTTCCAGGTCAGGCGGTTGGGCGGTTGTTGCACTTCGACCATATAACCCCGAGGGCATTAGCTTTATCTATAAGGTCGAGTTATCGGCTGATCGCAGGGAATGGACTATAGATGGAAAGCGGCTTGTTCAATTTCAAGTTCCTGCGGATCGCCACCATGTATCCTCGTACCGCGATGGTGATGTGTATATTCATCTACGTGATGCAGGGGATGAATTTGTTGGTCGATGTGAAGTGGGGATGGTTACTGCAGCGGCATTATTCGAGCTTGAGCCCAGTAAAGAGCGTCAGATCGAGATCCACATCCCACTTAAGAGCGAACGCAAGAAGATGGCTTCTGGCGCAGCAACAGCTGTCGGCTCGTCTTGGACTGAGAGCTTGAAGGGGAGATGTCAACTGCACATACCCGACGAGCGCTTTATGTACTTATATGACACCGCATTAACAACCTTGATCTTGAGTGCCCCTGGTGAGGTCTACCCGGGTCCTTATACCTATAAGCGTTTCTGGTTCCGAGATGCGGTGTTCATTGTCCATGCGCTACTGTGTGCTGGGTTACTGGATAGGGCCGAGCGTGCATTGAATCGCTTCCCTCTTCGTCAGACCTCGCGAGGCTACTTCCATTCTCAAGAGGGCGAGTGGGATTCAAATGGCGAAGTGCTCTGGATTGTAAATCGATTCTCGGAGTTGACCGGTCGATCACCAAAAGCGGATTGGTGGCCGTGTATTAAACGAGGAGCACACTGGATCTGCAAGAAACGCTTGGCGCAGGATGATCACACCCTGCATTCGGGACTAATGCCCGCTGGTTTTAGTGCGGAACATTTTGGTCCCAGTGACTATTACTACTGGGATGACTTCTGGGGAATCGCCGGACTACACGCAGCGGTCAAGCTCGCCGAAGTATTTGGCGACGATGAAGCGAGGCGAGAATATCGACATCAGGCCGATTCCTTCGCGTCTGCTTTGGAGCAAAGCCTCGGTAAGGTTGCCGAACGGCAAAAGCGGCCGGCGATGCCAGCCTCTCCGTATCGACGGCTCGACGCAGGAGCGATCGGATCATTGGCGGCGAGTTACCCACTTCAACTGTTTTCAGCTAAAGACTTGCGAGTGATCGACGCGGTGAATTTCTTGATCGATGAGTGTTTTGTCGACGGCGGCTTCTTTCAAGACATGATTCACTCAGGAGTCAATCCTTACTTGACGCTACATATCGCTCAGGTTCTTTTGCGCGCGGGTGATCCACGCTACTTCGATTTGGTGAAGCGGGTTGCAACGTTAGCCTCGCCCACGGGCCAATGGCCAGAAGCAATTCACCCGCGTACCGGTGGGGGATGCATGGGGGATGGTCAGCATGCTTGGGCGGCGGCCGAGTGGGTGTTAATGATCCGAAACTGTTTTGTGCGGGAGGAAGGAGATCGACTTATCCTTGGATCTGGGATAGCACCGGATTGGCTTGCAGCCGGGGAACCGCTGCGCTTTGGCCCCGCACCTACTTCCTTTGGCGTGGTTTCTTTGCTTGTGACACCCAATGCGGAGGGTGGATACGAACATGTCGTTGTATCATGGAAAGTTGTGTGGCACCACGAACCCGCTCGCATTGAAATTAATGTGCCCGGGTTTGTTCCAGCCATTGTTGAGTCCAATCGTAATTCCATCCAGCTAAACCGTATTTCTGGCAGATGAATATATTGATGATGTCCAACACCTTCATTCCGCATGTGGGAGGCGTGGCTCGGTCCATAGAAACGTTTACCAGCGAATATCGTAAACGTGGCCATCGCGTCTTGGTGGTGGCGCCGATGTTTGACAGGGTACCGGCACAGGAGCATGAGGTCATTCGTATCCCGGCGATACAACATTTCAACGGCAGTGACTTTTCCGTGGCGTTGCCGATTCCTGGACGACTTTCATCGGCGGTACAGGAATTCAGGCCCGATATCGTGCATTCTCATCACCCATTTCTTATCGGTGCGACCGCGTTGCGCATAGCGCATAGTCATGAGCTTCCTTTGGTGTTTACCCATCACACCAAGTACGAGGATTACACCCACTACGTTCCCGGAAATTCACAGGCGATGAAGCGCTTCGTGATCAGATTGACAACCAATTATGCCAACCTTTGCGACCAAGTATTTGCACCGAGCGAAAGCATAGCTGGTTTGATTCGCGAGCGAGGTGTGCAAGCTCCCATCGCTGTTGTACCAACGGGAGTGAGCTTGACCCGATTTTCAGCAGGTAATGGGTCACAGTTTCGCAGATCGGTGGGAATTCCTGATGATGCCTTTGTCGTGGGACATCTGGGACGACTCGCGAAGGAAAAGAATCTTGAATTCTTGGCTAAGGCAGTTGCAATCTTTATTGGGGAGACGAAAAGTGCACGGAAATCTTGTTTCCTCCTGATCGGCCAAGGGCCGATGAAGGTGGTGATCCAGGAAATTTTTTCACAGCACGCGTGCTCAGATCTTCTCTACACGGCGGGCATTCTTGATTCGTCCGAAGTTGCCAGTGCATATCGGGCAATGGACGTATTCGCATTTACATCCAAGAGCGAAACTCAAGGGATGGTACTGACAGAAGCCATGGCGAGCGATGTGCCGATAGTGGCGCTTGATGCGCCCGGAGTTCGCGAAGTTGTTCGTGATCGATGTAATGGCAGACTGTTAGACGTCGAAGGAATCGACACGTTCTGCTCTGCATTGCGGTGGATCGCAGACCTCTCTGCAGGAGAGAGGACAAGTGTGGCGCAGGAAGTAAGGAATACGGCTCTAGAGTTCTCCATGGAACGTGTAACAGATAGGGCGCTCGCTCTCTATCAGCAAGTTCGAGAGAAGTCATTGAACCACCGAAGCAAAGAGTATCACTCGTGGACTGGCGCAATGAACGTCATTGGATCTGAATTGATAAGATTGAGAGGGATTGCGGGCGCGGTCGGCGCTGCGCTGCGTAACGATTCAGAAGTGTAGACCGGACTAATGGTGTACCAGATTGAGGTGCTGCTGCGGAAGCTGCGCAATTGGTTAAGCCGCAGCGAGTGGATGATTCGCATCCTTCGGTTGTCCGTCTCGGAGCAAACAAGCTCGACCCCAGGATTGGTGATGATCCAGATCGATGGGTTATCTCGCACCCAGCTAACTCGAGCCCTAAAGACCGGGGAAATGCCGTTCCTTCAAAAGCTTTTGACGTCCGAACATTATTGTTTGAGTACGTTGTATTCAGGCCTCCCGTCGAGCACACCCGCGGTTCAAGGTGAATTGTTTTACGGAGTAAGAACTGCAGTCCCAACCTTTAGTTTCTTGAATCGCCGATCGGGTCGAGTGGAACGCATGCATGACCCCAGCGCGGCGGCCGCGGTCGAGCGTGAATTGGCCGAGCGAGGCGAGGCTCTGCTAAAAGGAGGTAGTGGGTACTGCAACATCTATACCGGAGGGGCTGAGGAATCTCACTTCTGTCCGTCGTCGCTCGGTTGGGGGGCGGTTCTGCGCGCCGCTAATCCGATTGTTTTAATGCTATTCGTTGTCACTAACGCTTACAGCCTGCTGCGTACCTTTGTGCTCTTGCTTCTCGAATTCGGACTAGCCAGTGTCGACTGTGTTTCCGGAATGATTCAAGGTAGAGATCTCTTGAAGGAGCTCAAGTTTGTGCCAACGCGCGTCGCGATCAGCATTGTACTTCGAGAGTTGTCCACGATCGGGGCGAAGATCGATGTGGCGCGTGGCTTGCCGAC
>JAOTYS010000064.1 GCA_029861795.1 Gammaproteobacteria bacterium
GCCCCGAGCCTCATAAGGCCCTTCCCCTGAGTGATGTGATAAATCTCTTCTGTGAGGTGATGGCGATGCACTAGCGTTGCAGCGCCTACAGCAACGGTTGCCTCTGCCAGGCTTTGATTTCGGCTTGAGCCTTTGTGTGGATGTATGAGTTCCCGAATCTCGGATCCATCCTTGGTGGTGTAGGCAGCGACCTCGGAGTACTGGGTCTTCATAACGGCAAGCAAACTTCGGATTTATTCATACCGACCTGCGGTCAGACGCACTTAAAACCGCCGATGGGATCCTGTTGTGTCTCCTCACACCCCAAGTGTGGATTTCCGCAGCAACGGTATGCATTCTAGTTGTCGTCAGTCTCGCCTTTCGGCAGTAAGACATATAACCGGCCTGGCTGCTTCATGGTTCCCGCCATAAGCTCGGCACGCGGGCCCATACCCCAAAAGAGGTCGGCGCGTATATGTCCTTTGATCGCGCCGCCGGTGTCTTGCGCGAATACCAGGTGCCGGTACGGGGTCTTGGAGTCACCGGGAAGGCTTGTATCTAGCCAGATAGGTACTCCCAGGGGGACTGTCTGTGGATCCACTGCGATACTGCGCTCTGCAGAGAGGGGCACTTGAAAACTGCCGATAGGGCCCTGTTGTGTCTCCTCTCGCAGACTGAAAAACACGTAACTTTGGTTTTGACTAAGTAGTTCCACGGAACGATCTGAATTCGTACGCAACCAGTCGCGTATGGTGAACAGGCTTACCTCTTCAAGTTCGAGTTCGCCTTGATCGGCGAGCACTCGCCCGATAGAGGTATACGCATAACCATTCTGATCGGCATAACCGACTCCGACAATGCGGCCGTCGGGCAGACGGACACGCCCCGACCCTTGAATGTGCAGAAAAAACAAATCTTCAGCGTTGTCCACCCACAGTAGTTCGTGGCCTTTCAAGGGGCCAATATCACCTTCGATGGTTGCACGATCATGATAAGGCACGACTTTGTTCCCCACTAGTCGCCCCCGAACCCGCCGGTTCTTCAAATCAGGAAACAGCTCACCCAACTCGATGTGCAATAAGTCATCGGGGCGACGATAAATCGGGTAGCGAAATCGATCCGTCTGCTCCAGGCTTCCCCAAAGTAGTGGTTCGTAATAGCCGGTGATTAATCCGCGGCGTTTGCCTCTTACTCCACGCAACCGATGCGGCACGAAATGTGTTTCGAAAAACTGTCGTGTTACGGAGTCTGTTGGGTTATCGATCTCTGTTGCGCTCGAACAGATCAACCCCCAAGGCGCATCCGTTGCCGCCAGCCGCTGGCAGCTTTTGAGCAATGCGGGCCATGCTTGGGAATGCTTATCTTGGTCCCATCCGGGCAGATCGGTCCACTGCACTGCCTTTCCAATCCCTGGTTTGCTCGGTGCTATTAACGTGCATCCACTGGCAACAAACAAGAGAAGACTCGCTATTGCCGTGCTTCTCAGCATTAGCGGTCAGTTAACGATCAGAAAAAGATGATTGGGAGTGTCGATTGCTGCACGAGCAAACAATATCGTCTGCAGTGACGTCGGTATCATTCCGTTGAATGTGCCGGGCACATGCAAAGTATTGCGACTGAGGTGATACCAGCCTAGATTTCTTCGCCAGACAGGTGTTTTTGAATTGCCTCGATGTTCTGTTGTGCGCCCATTAGATGTGGGTTCATTTTCAGAGCGCTTTGAAACGCCTCTAACGCAGTTTCTTCTTGGTCCAACTGCATGTAGATAAGTCCAAGACCGGACATGGCTCCAAAATGCCGAGGTTCGAGCTCCAGTGTTCGTTTGATGTCTTCAATAGAATTGCCGTAATCGCCGATTAGATAGTACAGCGTGGCACGTTTGTTCCAACCCTCCGCGTACTGCGGCGCTTGATCCACCACTTGACTGAACGATTCTAGCGCCTCGGTATAGCGTTGCAGTGTCATCTCCTTGATGCCCTTGCCCATCAGATCATGGGCCACAGAATTCTCAGTTTGCCGCCAAATTTCCCAAATTTTTCGTGTGATACTGGCGCCTTGGTAAACATCATCAGTAATTTTTAATGTGTCGAACAGCTGATCCAGCCGTTGGTCGGTCTGATCGGCAACTGCGGAAGTGGTGCTGGCCAGCAAAGCGCTCGCCATCAAAGCGCACAGTTTCAAACTGTGTCGTGTCATTGCATCAGTATGAGCTTTTCGAGAGCGGTTGCCAAGAATTTTGTCGTGGTTGTCCTTGTGTGCGTTCTCTCGCAAGCGCTTCGGGTGGATCGTCATACCCGCACCCGATCGAAGCCTGTCCCCGCGAAAGCGGGGATCGGGCGCAGGCTCCAGCGGGTATCCAGAAACAACGGTGATTTAAGCGCTCGAGCGCACTGGATTCCTGTCCCCGTTTTCACGGGGACAGGCTTCGCGGGAATGACATCTCGATCGTGGTCCAGTACTACGATGATCCTTATTGAGATCGATCGGTAATCTCCACACGCCGATTCTTTGCGCGACCTTCACGCGTGTCATTGGTGGCGACCGGGTTCGATTCTCCATATCCCACGGTTATTAACAATGCGTCGTCGATGCCGCCACTGACTAGATAGTCTCTTACGGAGTTTGCACGTCGTTCGGACAATCCCTGGTTATAGCTTTCTGGCCCGGTGGAATCGGTGTGACCGGCGATTTCTACTCGATTGAAAGGCCATTGGTTTAAGGTATCTATAGCGCCGTCCAGAAATGCCTCTCCTTCGGGCGTCAGCCGAGCGGAATCAAACTCAAAGTGGAGGACTCCTTGTAATTCGAGAATGATCTCGCAGCCGTCGTTGTCGACCTTTACGCCGGGACGCGTATCCGGACATTTGTCCCTGCTGTTAGGCACGCCGTCGTTGTCATCGTCACCGTCTAGCGGTTCGGGTTCCGCGGGTGTTGCAGCGATCGGTTCGGGCTCAGGTTCCGGAGCCTCCTTCGCAGTAACGCAACCGAAAAGTATTGCAGTGACGAAAGCAAGAGAAAAAACAAGTCGTATTGGGAGGTTGATCATGTTGGTTTCATCCTTTATTAGTTGGTCATCGCGTGTGCCTAGGGTAATTCCAACCCTTTGGCGCATTCCCCTGGAGCACACTTAGACTGGATCTTACCAAAAGACCGCTGGATGGTCGTGGTTTTTACCCGAAGATTTTGGCCACGGTGATTCCCGGCTGTGAACCGCCGTGTTTTGCCGCGAAAGTCCTATGATAAGCGGTGTATTGGCCGCGGTCATTGGATCTTGGCTGCTACCCATACCACCATAGATCTCTTAAAGAGGTGTCAACCGTGGGTGGCTTCGCCGTACCTCACACGTCGACATGGGCAAGCCGTATGTCGTCGGAGGCCACTGGCGCTTCGATTGCGTTGGGAAAAAGAGTACGATTACCGCTACTGCATGCAAGCCTTAGTCCCGGACTCAGTTGATCAAAGTCGTTGCGAGACTGTGAGATCTGACCACGCGAGCGATTGTGAGCGGTGCCACAGTGATTCTTAAACTTTATGTGGTGGTCCAGGGGTCTGGGCTGGGAGGATGTGAAGTGCGTGCGGAACGAATAACCATAAAGAGGTGACTACAAATGACTTTCTCCATTGTTGGCCGCTGCGCGCAGACGGGAATGTTGGGTGTTGTTGTCACCACGTCCAGTATCTCCGTGGGGAGTCGTTGCCCTTGGGCGAGGGCCGGTGCGGGCGCAGTGGTAACTCAGAATATTACCGATCCGGGTCTCGGTGATGTCCTGCTGGATCTGCTTGATGACGGATTTTCGGCGAGCGAGGCCATGAACAGAGTCATCGCGGAAGCGCCGTACATCGAATATCGTCAGTTAGCTGTTGTAGATGCGGACGGTAATATTGCTCATCATACCGGTGAGAAAACGTTGGGTACCCATGGCGTGGCCCAGGCCAGCGATTGCGTGGCGGCTGGTAACCTGCTCGCCAACACCGAAGTTCCTGGGTCCATGGTCAATGAGTTTGTCAGCAACCAAGGTGTTCACTTGGCCGAGCGACTATTGTGTTCTCTCGAAGCAGGGGTGAGCGCGGGTGGAGAGATGGGGTCGGTGAGATCAGCGGCGTTGTTGGTCGTGCATGAGCATGCCTGGCCGCTGGTGGACTTGCGGGTGGACTGGTGTGATGACCCTGTGAAAACACTACGCGAATTGTGGGGGTCTTACGAGCCTCAAATGGAGGACTATATGACACGGGCACTTGACCCGGCTACTGCGCCGGCTTACGGTGTGCCGGGAGACCTATGACCATTTGGTGCTTACCTTGACGGGAATATGCATAGGAATAACAAGATGAGAATCGCAGGGCTCGCTGCGGGCGTCGCAGCGCTTATGTTGCTTGGGTGTGGCAATGAACAACCCACCGATACGGCAAAGACCGACGAGGTGGCGCCCAGCCAATCCGAAACTAACGCCGCTGACGGTCCACAAGTCAGTGTGACTGCGGACAAGACTCACGCTGTTCAGCCTGGTGATGAGATATCCTTGACGATCACCGTGGATGGTTTTGTGTTGGATGCGTCCAAGATCGGACAAGCCAACGAGCCCGGCGTGGGTCATTATCACATCTATTTGGATGACGCGTCGGGCGATGACTATTTGGGTGTGGGTGCTGATTCGAATATGAAAATTTCAGTCCCCGAGGACATCACCGACGGCACCCATGACGTTCGAGTGGTGTTGCACAATAACGATCACAGCCCAGGCAATCCGCCGGCGGCAGGTAGCGTGGCGCTGATTGTATATAGGCTTGATTGATCCGGCTTGAGGCGCGCTGCTGGTGGCAGCGCTCATCCGCTAGGCTGATGATTTCATCATTATCGTGGTCTCGGGTCTACCGGCGGGTATACCTAAAACCTCAAAACGAGTTACCATTTCCCGCGGTGAACTCTTTGCACTGGCGCCGTTTCGCGGCAGGTGCAGTTATTTTCAAAACACCAACTGGAGGGAGAACATGAAACGTTTCAAATTCGTTACTGGATGTTTGCTTGCCGGGGCCATTGCCTTTTCTGCCCCAACCTGGGCCGAGGTACCGGAGTCCCAAGACCCGATCATCTTGGTTATACACGACTGGACCGGCCAATACATCACTACTCAAATAATGGGGGGCGTGCTACAGAAGATGGGGTACAACATCGAGTACCAGCAGGCCGACTACATCGCGCAGTTCGCCGGGCTCGAGTCGGGTGACTTGCATGTCACCATGGAGATCTGGGAAACCACGGGAAAGCAAGCAATGGATGAAAGCCTCAAGACCGGCAATACCGCGGATCTGGGCGAAACCGGAATGAAGGCCATCGAAGAATGGTGGTATCCCACGTACATGAAAGAAAAATGTCCAGGACTACCAGACTGGGAAGCGTTGAATGAATGTGCTGAGGCATTTTCCACACCAGAGACCCATCCTAAGGGCCGTTATTTGGGTGGACCTGTGACCTGGGCCGGTTTCGACGATGAACGCGCCGAAGCATTGGACCTTAACTATGAAGTGGTGCACGCGGGCACCGACGCGGCTTTGTTTGCGGAGATCCAGTCGGCCTACGAACGCAAAGCACCCATCCTCGCATGGGTCTATACCCCACACTGGGCACCTATTAAGTACAAAGGCGAGTGGGTAGAGTTTCCGCGTTATAGCGAGGAATGCTACGACGATCCGAGTTGGGGATTGAATCCAAATGCGGCGTACGATTGCGGCAAGCCACGGGGCTGGATCAAAAAGGTGGGTTGGAAAGCTGGCGAAGAAAAATGGCCTTGTGCGTATCAAGCCATACGTAACTTCAAGATCAGCAATCAAGAGATGGGTAGCATGGTAGGTATGGTTGATTTGGATGGTCGCGAAGTGGAAGAAGTCGTCGAGGAATGGATTAACAACAACGAGAGCACATGGAAGACCTGGACTGAGTGTAGTTAACCCGAGGACAAGTCTCAGACCCGCTGGCCAGTTGTCGGCCGGCGGGTCAATCTATTTTATGCGTGTGTCGATTCCAGCGTCCGTTCACCTAATCGATTGCGCTTTGTAAGCCGATCTCAAGTCTCTAGTTACCAACACGAACGATTTGGTGATTGTTTGCCTAGCTGACTCGCTCATAACAACAAACCCAAGCCTCTGCAGTGATACAGTAATGGTCTGCAGGTCCATGTTTGGCCGCCCATTGTTATCGAATTTGTCAATAAGAATTGAGCGTTTCATGTCAGACCTGTAGGGGGCATCGCATCGGATCATGAACACCGCCGTTGCAGTTCGCAGTGTGCGTAGCAGCACGCGACCGCACCCTTGGTTGTTGGTCTGGGGCGCGATGTTGGTGATGGTGCCGGTGCTTTATCTCGGGAAGGACCTGTGGCCGTGGGCACTCGAATATCCACGGGAATGGTACATCCCGTTGCGTTATTGGATCAGCGACTTCATGAAGTGGTTGATTAACAGTTTTGATCTGGGGCTATTCACATTTAAGGAACTGACGCGGTCAATATCCTGGCTGCTCAATTGGCCGCTGGTGACCGCTAAGGGTCTGCTTTCATCAGGGTTCAAACTAGTAATAGATGGCGAAGCAATCTCTGTTTTGCCGCGGCTATCCTGGGTCGCACTCACCGCGGTGATTGCAGTCATTGGCCACTATGTCGGGGGTTGGAGGCTGTCTTTAGTTGCCGGGGCGTGCTTCGGTTACTTGGCGGTGTTCGGTCAATGGGATAGTGCCATGGTGACCCTCTCCTCGATCGTTATAGCCGTTCCCATTGGTGGGGCCGGGGGATTACTTGTAGGCATCGCGGCGTTTCGCTACCCACGTTTCAAATCCATCATTACACCTGTACTTGACCTTATGCAGACGGTGCCGGTGTTTGCCTATCTGGTACCTGTGCTCTTTTTGTTTGGATTCGGTGCGGTGGCAGCCATGATCGCAACTATCATTTTCGCCACACCACCCATGGTTCGTTGCACCATGTTGTCCTTGTCGCTGGTGCCGACAGAGATCGTGGAGTTTGGTCGCATGGCGGGTTGTTCGCGCCGACAGCTCTTATGGAAGGTACAAATCCCGTCTGCCAGACCGACACTTATGGTGGGTGTTAATCAGGTGATCATGATGTCGCTCAACATGGTCATCATCGCTTCCATGATCGGCGCCGGTGGTTTGGGCTTTGACGTATTGTCTTCTTTGAGGCGTTTGCACATCGGCGAGGGCATCGAGGCGGGACTTGCCATTACTCTGCTGGCGATCGCGCTTGACCGCTTGAGTCAAGCGTTTGCTAATCGCCCTCCACCAGCACACCGCGAGGTGCAGCATAGTTTTCTACGCCGACATGCGCATCTCACGGTCGCACTGGCCTTCATTGCAATTACCACCGTGCTCGGTTTTTGGTTTGAAGGGCTTCGGAATTTTCCCGAGCACTTGAGTGTCACCACGGGTACGTTTTGGGGGGATTTGGTCTCGTGGATCAATATCAATTTTTTCGATGAGCTAGAGGCGGTGAAGTCATGGTTGTTGTTAAACGCTCTGATTCCAATAAAACGCTTCTTGGTAGAGTTGCCTTGGACCGCCGTAGTAGGCGTTGTCGCGCTGGCTGGCTATCAGCTCGGCGGCCTGCGACTCGCGATGACAGTGGCGGCGCTCGCGACCTTTTTGGTTGTGACCGGCAATTGGGAGAAGTCGATGACTTCGGTCTACCTTTGCGGTATCTCGGTAATCGTTGCATCGCTAATAGGTATCCCGGTGGGGATATGGGCGGCACGTCGTGATCGTGTTCATCGAGTGATACAGGTGGTCATCGATACACTGCAAACATTGCCTTCGTTCGTTTATCTCATCCCCGTGGTTATGCTTTTTCGTGTCGGCGATTTCTCAGCCATGATCGCGGTTGTGGCCTATGCGATTGCACCCGCAGTTCGTTACACCAATCACGGCGTTCGCCAAGTACCTGCATCGCTGATCGAAGCCGCGCGAGCCATGGGGTGCACTCCGCGTCAGATACTTTGGCGCGTACAACTACCTATAGCGCTACCCGAGATTATGTTGGGCATCAATCAAACCATTATGATGGCGCTTGCAATGTTGGTCATTACTGCCTTGGTCGGCACCCGCGACCTTGGTCAAGAAGTCTATATCGCGTTGACTAAGGCAGACACAGGGCGTGGCGTTGTGGCTGGTCTATGTGTAGCCTTTATTGCCATGACCGCCGATAGGCTTATTAATGCTTGGAGCAGTCGTAAGAAAAAAGAGCTGGGGATTGATTAGCGGTTGACTCAAGGCCCGAGATCGAATTTGTGGACAGGCGCTTGTCAATACATCAGCATTTAGTTCGCTATCGCGAGGAGTGAACCATGGATCCAAAAGTATCTCAAGCTCTCGCACGCATTGCTCTGCTAAAAGATGTTGCCGAGGAGCGGGTTGATTGTGAGCGCTTGGTGGGACTAACCAACCTCGTGTACAAGATCAGCGTCGCCGATGACGCCTATGTCTTGAGAATACCTGGCGAGGGCACCGAGGAATATATCGATCGCAAAGTCGAGGCGCACAATGCCCAGGTCGCTGCCGAAGCCGGGGTCTCCGCAGAGGTACTGTTCTCAGGGGAAGATGGATTGATGCTCAGTCGCTATCTAGACGGATGTGTCACCATGACGCCTGAAACTTTTCGCAGCACACCGGGTGCACCGACACGCGCTGCAATCGCGTTGAAGCGCATGCATAGTTGTGGTAAGGAGTTCAAATTCAGGTTCGAACTATTCAGTATGATCGACGAATACCTCGGTGTGTTGGAGAAGCTTGGTGCTGAGTTACCGGATGGGTATCACGATGTGGTCAAGGAATCGGACACGGTGCGTGAGGCCCTCGCCGCCCATCCCATCAAACTTGCTCCTTGTCATTGTGATCCGCTTTGCGAAAATTTTTTGGACAACGGCGAACGCATGTGGGTTGTCGATTGGGAATACTCCGGCATGAACGATCCGATTTGGGATCTGGGGGATGTCTCAGTCGAGGCAGGCTTTGAAGAGGCTCATGATCGGGAGATGATGCAGGCTTACTGCGGGGGTGACGCACCGCTGGCGACATTCGGACGTATGGTGATCTACAAGGCCATGTGTGATCTTTTGTGGACCCTATGGGGATTGATCCAGCACGCCAACGACAATCCAGTCGATGATTTTTGGGCTTACGCCATAAACCGGTTTGAACGCTGCAAGGCGTTGATGGGGCGGGAGGAGTTTAGTTCCCATGTGGCCGCGGTGCGTCTAGGTGGTTAGCGACGGCTGGCGTCCTGGTCGCGGCGGTTCATGTGTGAGGCTAGTGCGTTTGTATGATTAAAGCGGTTTCTTTTGATCTATGGGATACCGTCATTCACGATGACTCGGACGAGCCTAAGCGAGCAGCGCAAGGCTTGCGCTCAAAGAAAGAAGAGCGTCGTCATTTAGTATGGGAGGCATTGAATAAAGTCGCGCCAATTGACTACGAAACAGTGCGGCTCGCCTACGATGTTTCCGAGGCCGCGTTTAATCACGTGTGGCACGACCAACATGTGACCTGGACCGTCACCGAACGCATCGATGTTGTTCTGAACGGCCTTGGACGCACCCTTCCGCAAGAAACGTATCGCGAGGTCATCCGCGCGCATGAGGACATGGAGATTACCGTGATGCCCGATCCGATCGAAGGCATCGCAGAGGCATTAGATGATTTGTCTAAACGTTATAAGTTATGTGTGGTCTCAGATGCGATCGTGTCTCCCGGTCGTTGCTTGCGACAGTGGTTGGAGCTGAACGGATTGAAGAAATACTTCTCCGGGTATGCGTTCTCCGACGAGGTAGGGTATTCAAAGCCTCATCGAGACATGTTTGCGTCTGTAGCACAACAGCTAAGTGTTAATATGGATGAGATGGTTCATGTGGGCGATCGCGACCACAATGACATCAAAGGCCCACAGGAGTTGGGAATGAAGGCGATTTTGTTCACTGGGACACGCGATAACGACAAAGCCACCACTTCGGCGAACGCGATTTGTGAAGATCACAAAGAGCTTCCGGCCATTGTCGACGGTTTGGCGCAAGATTCGTAAACCCGGTTGCTATCCTCCAACTTGGTGAAGAGTTGCTTGCGTGATACAGTTTATCGTTTGTACGACAAAGCGTTCGGCTTGTCGGATGTTTATCCATTATCGGCCCATTACCAGCCTGTCCCTATGGGCTACCCATCAATAAGATGATTAAAACTAACTCCCCAATTCTGAACAGCTAAAGATAATGGGCTTAGAACCACGTTTCCTGGTCATTGATGGGTACCGTAAGCAAGGGCGCGAAGAACTGGCCGCGGGCGGGGCGACCCCCGCGGGCGAGCTGTACGCTAAGGTACTAAAGAAATGTCGCCCTGGTTGTGTCGTCGACGTAATTTATCCGGCCGATCCTGGGGTCCGCCTACCTATGGGCGCAGAGCTAAGCTCGTATGATGGACTCGCCTGGACCGGTTCAAGTCTTACTGTTTATCGCGACGAGCCAGCAGTGACTGCGCAAATAGAACTTGCCAGGGCTGCGTTTGATGTACATGTCCCCAGCTTTGGCAGTTGTTGGGCTGCACAGATTGCTGTAGTGGCCGCAGGCGGGATGTGTGCCTCCAATCCACGCGGCCGGGAAATGGGAATCGCGCGCAAGATCTCGTTGACTCCAGAAGGACGTTCTCACCCGTTATATACAGGCAAAGCATCGGTGTTCGATTCATTCGCCAGCCACGAAGACGAGGTCACTCACTTGCCGCCGGGGGCCGTTTGTCTCGCATTCAATGCGTTTTCCACAATCCAAGCTGTAAGCGTGACCCACAACGGCGGCACCTGCTGGGCGGTTCAGTATCATCCCGAGTACGATTTACACGAGCTTGCGAGACTGATTTACTGCCGCATAGACAGATTGGTAAAGCTTGGATTTTTCGCAGACCGCGAAGCCGCAGAAGAATGTGTGTCGAAGCTTGAAGTTTTGCATCAGGATCCCGGTCGTAAAGACATCGCGTGGTTATTGGGGATTGATGACGATGTGATTAATGAGGATGTGCGACTGGTTGAGTTGAGAAACTGGATCGAACAACTAGTCCTTCCCAATATGCGTCGTTGAGGCGCGCCAGTCGATCCGGGCTGCTCCGGGCACGGATCAAGAATCTCCAAATACGCATTCCGCCGATAACATTGAAGCACGCCGATGCCAGTCAAGCGCATCATAACTAAAGGAAAAGTCCCGGTAAAAATATTTACCGATGAGATTGAGCAGTCGGCATACAAACAGCTACAAAATATTGCCGAGTTGCCGTTTATTCATCACCATGTAGCGGCCATGCCCGACGTGCATACCGGTATAGGTGCGACCGTCGGGGCTGTCATCCCCACCAAGGGGGCGATTATCCCGGCAGCGGTGGGTGTGGATATTGGTTGTGGCATGAACGCGGTGCGCTTGTCTCTGAAGGCATCGGAGCTGCCTGATAATCTCAAGCGTATCCGATCTCACATTGAAGCCGTTGTTCCTGTGGGTTTCGATATGCATAAATCCGACCGAGCTCGACAATCCACGGTTAAGACACTGTCTTCTGGGTTAAATCTCGTTCTGGATAAGCACCCCAAGATAGCGAAGCAGAAAAAGCCTTATCAAGTGTGGATAAGACAGCTCGGCACCTTGGGCGGTGGCAATCACTTCATCGAATTGTGTTTGGATGAAAATCAAGACGTGTGGGTGATGTTGCACTCGGGCAGTCGGGGTATAGGTAACGCGATTGGGCGTTACTTTATCGCTCTGGCCAAACGGGATATGGAGCGGCATCAGGTGCGACTGCCAGACAAAGATCTCGCGTATTTCGCCGAAGGGGCCGAGCATTTTGACGAATATGTCGCGGCGGTGAATTGGGCACAGGAGTATGCCATGTGGAACAGGCGAGAGATGATGCGGTTTATCGTCGATGCGTTGAGTTGCGAGCTGGCTCGCTTCAAGGTAACAAAGGAAGCGATTAACTGCCACCACAACTACGTAACTGTGGAGTCTCACTACGGGGAACAAGTCTTTGTCACACGCAAAGGTGCTATTCGCGCAGGCCTAGGAGAATTAGGGATCATCCCTGGAAGCATGGGAGCGAAGTCGTATATCGTGCGGGGTCTGGGCAATAAGACATCGTTTGCGTCCTGCGCCCACGGCGCAGGACGCAGGATGAGTCGCACTCAAGCGAAACGTCGGTTTGGGGTAGAGGACCTGGAACACCAGACCTCGGGAGTGGAATGTCGCAAAGACAAATCGGTAATCGATGAGATTCCCAGCGCTTATAAAGATATCGACACAGTGATGGCCGACCAGAGCGATTTGGTCGATGTGGTGCACACGCTAAAGCAAATCGTATGCGTAAAGGGATAGGAGTTCTGAAAGCGCAATCATGATTGTGCGATGTGCCTTGCTACACAGGTCCGGTGAGCCGTGACAAAAACCTATGACGTAGTCGTCGTTGGCGGTGGGGTGATAGGCAGCTCCGTCGCCTACTTCCTCGCTGCAGAGCCGTCGTTCGACGGCTCTATTGTGGTGGTGGAAAAAGATCCGACGTATACAAGTTGCTCCACCACGCTGTCGGCAGGAAGCGTTCGTCAACAGTTTTCCACGGTGGAAAACATCGAGATGTCGAAGTTCGGTTCTTACTTTATCCGCCATATCGATGAGTTTCTTGCGGTCGATGGTGAAGTCGCAGATGTTCAGTTCGTGGAGCAGGGGTATTTGTTCTTGGTAACAGGGCGTGGTCTTTCTGTGTTGAAGGAAAACGTAGCATTGCAACGCTCGCTCGGTGTGGATGTGGCGCTGCTATCCGTTTATGAGCTAGGTTCACGTTTCCCGTGGTTGCGGTGTGACGATCTGTGCGCTGGTTCTCTGGGCCTAACTGGCGAAGGGTGGTTTGACCCCTACACCTTGTTGATGGCGTTGAAAAAGAAAGCGCAATCCCTGGGCGTCACCTTTTTGCACGATGAAGTGACGGCGTTAAGACTTAACGGGAGTCGGATCATGGATGTAACTCTTAGGTCGGCGGGCACAGTGGGTTGTTCGGCCGTGGTGAATGCGGCGGGACCTGGAGCTCGGGCGGTGGCGCAGATGGCATCGGTGGATCTACCGGTGAGGTCGCGTAAGCGATTTGTATATGTGATCGATTGTCGTGAAACCATAGCAAATTGTCCGATGGTCATCGATCCCAGCGGTGTTTATGTTCGCCCCGAAGGCAATCAGTTTATCTGTGGCGTATCGCCACCGGAGCACAATGACCCGGATTGTTTTGATTTCGAGGTAGATCACAGCTTATTCGAGGATATCGTTTGGCCAACGCTTGCCAACAGAGTTCCGGCTTTCGAGGCGATTAAGCTAACCAACGCTTGGGCCGGACATTATGAGTACAATACGCTCGATCAGAACGCGATCATCGGCGCACCCGCTGGGGTGGGTAACCTGTTCCTTGCCAATGGCTTCAGTGGGCACGGTCTGCAGCAATCACCGGCGGTTGGCCGAGCCATTAGTGAATCGATCACTTTTGGTGAATATCGCACCCTTGATTTATCCCGTTTTGGTTATGAGCGAGTGGTAACAAATAGTCCTATCAAGGAATTGAATGTAGTTTAGGGGCGGACACACACTTAAATTCTGTGAACGAGGTTTTCAGTATGTCGATGCGACTCAAGGTGAGGGTTGCGAACTACCTGGCTAGCTTGTGTGGTGCCATTCGTTTCTAGAGTTGTCGCGAACTTGACCCATGACCGCACAGTTGGGTTGGCTTGAGGCTACGGACACAGCGGGCAAACTGTTGCTCACTGCCGGCGGCCGTTGGGACATTGAGAACGCCGGAGCGTTGGACGCACGCTTGCATCGGTATGCCGACACCGCATCCGTAGACGTAGAGCTTGATATCTCAGCGGTGGACATTCTGGATACCGCTGGGGCCTGGTTGTTGTATCGGACCATCGATGCATTAAGAGCCAAAGGTCTCGCGGTAAAAGTTTCGGGTGAAAGACCAAAGACCGCCGCAATGCTGCAACAGGTCTCCGAAAGCTACCAGCCTTGTGAGACCTCACCTCCAAGACAAAATTCGCTAGTTCGATTAGTCGAGGAGCTAGGCGCTGCAACTTTGCGCGTGGTGGAGTTGGCAGCCGATTTCGTCACCTTTTTCGGTCGTTCAATCGTCGTCTTCATGCGCACAGTGTTGAACCCAAGCCGTTTGCGGTTTACCTCTATGGTTTTTCACATGGAGCAAGTTGGCTTCAATGCCATTCCCATAGTCGCACTCATTTCGTTTCTGATTGGCGTAGTCATCGCTTATCAAGGGGCTATTCAGCTAGAACAATTTGGCGCACAGGTATTCGTCGTAGATCTGATTGCAGTGTCGGTGTTGCGAGAGCTTGGTGTTCTGTTGACTGCCATCGTCATCGCCGGTCGATCGGGCAGTGCATTTACCGCTGAACTTGGCACCATGAAGGTCAATGAGGAAGTGGACGCGTTGCGTACCCTCGGTTTGGAGCCTATAGAGGTGTTGGTGCTGCCACGTGCACTCGCATTGATTGTCACCTTGCCGCTGCTCACGTTCTTTGCGGATCTGATGGGGTTGCTGGGCGGTGCTATGATGGCTTGGATAACGCTGGATGTGACGCCTAGCGTGTTTCTGGATCGCCTGAAGGACGCAGTGAGTTTGTGGAGTTTCTGGGTCGGAATTATCAAAGCACCCGTGTTCGCCCTGTTGATTGCGTTGGTTGGCTGTTATGAAGGAATGCAAGTCTCAGGTAGCGCCGAATCCGTCGGACAGCACACCACACGATCGGTGGTTGAGTCCATTTTCTTGGTCATTGTGGTGGACGCGTTGTTCTCCATCTTTTTTGGGGTGGTAGGGATATGACACAACTGAACAAAAAAGATGATGCGGCGCCTATTATCAGCGTATCCGGCCTGTGCACGCGTTTCGGTACGCACACCGTGCATCAGGACTTGTCCCTAGACGTGAAGCAGGGTGAAGTGCTTGGCGTGGTTGGCGGGTCGGGCACCG
>JAOTYS010000444.1 GCA_029861795.1 Gammaproteobacteria bacterium
GCCGCCCAGACAAGCAACGAGACAATAGACATGCCGAGAGAGCGGCTTTCTTCCAAGCCGGCTGCGGTCGTCATCGGGTTGGACTGCATAACTGGCCTCCAAACAGCACGTTTGCTCAACACTCGCGGTGTTCCTGTGGTAGGTGTCGCCACAAACGTGAAGCATTTCGCGGCGCGCACCAATGTATGCCAGACGGTTCTCAAGGCGGCCACGGCGGGTGAAGAACTGTTTGATACCCTTGAAACGCTTTCGGCTCGGCTGGAGGCAGGCGCGGTGCTATATCCGTGCACGGACAATAGTGTGCACCTGTTGTCGGCGGGCCGATCACGTTTGGGTGACGGCTACCTCCTTGCCCTGCCGGAGCACCATGTTGTGGAAATGCTGATGAACAAGCGCTCGTTGTATGCGTTCGCTAAGGATCGGGGATTCCGCGTGCCAGGCACTTTTGAAGTGAAAGATCGACAAGCATTGGAGAAGACAATTACGGAACTCCGCTTTCCCTGCGTTCTCAAGCCATCTCTGAAGGATTCTAAGTGGCTGGCGCGTTCGACTGCAAAGGCCTTCAAGGCAGCCACGGCCGAGGAACTTCTCCAGATCTACGATAAGTGCGCTGACTGGAGCGAACATTTGATCGTGCAAGAATGGATCGAGGGGCCCGAATCCGAACTGTACTCGTGCAACGTGTACTTCGGAAAAACCGCGCAGCCACCGCTGACTTTCGTCGCACGCAAGATCCGCCAATGGCCCCCGCAGACTGGCACAAGTTGTCTTGGAGTTGAATGTCGGGCGGACGAGGTCCGCGACGAGACCGTGCGACTTTTCGACTGCGTGGGATATCGAGGTCTGGGGTACGTTGAGATGAAGCGGGATGTCCGGACCGGTGAGTACCTACTCATAGAACCCAATGTGGGAAGACCTACCGGCCGTTCTGCCATCGCCGAGGCCGGAGGCGTGGAACTTCTCTATACAATGTACTGCGATCTCATTGGCGCTGCGCTTCCAGAGACTCGAACTCAAACGTACGGGAACGCAAAGTGGATCTACCTGCGGCGTGATCTCCAGGCGGCGCTCCACGCCCGGCGCAGGGGTGAACTCTCGGCAGGGGAGTGGCTCAGCTCGATCCGCGGCCCAAAGACTTACGCAGTGTTCTCCCTAAGAGATCCATTGCCCTTTCTTCTCGACTTTCGCCGATCGATCGGCCTGGCTATAAGTGCTGTCATTGCGCGCCTTAAGAAACAAAAGTTGCGATCCGACCGTGTCGTGACGCCAGCCGCTTAACGGGCAGTTGAATAATCTCAAACGTGAACCGTCGACGGCGGCGGCCTTCGATCTGCACGGACTGGTCACTATACGTCTTGTGGATGCTCAGCCGCGCGATGTTCACGCCGTGACGCGGCAACTTGGCCCGATTCGCAGCGATGGATGTGAGGAGGCGGATATTACAATCCGTTTTGTCGAGCGGTTGCGTCCGGATTCACGGATCCGCTACTTGGGTCTACATCAAGGCGGCTTCACAGACAGTGCATTCCTCGTGCTTCGCTCCTCGCGCAAGGCTAGAACACGTGTGCAAATTCCAATGCAACACATTGGCGGAAGATGTGAGATCGTCTGTGAGCATGGGGCTCCAGCGGTGCCTCTATTGATACCAATCGTGAACCTCACGGCATTGGTCAAGGGAACGATACCGCTGCATGCGGCCGCTTTCGAGTGGAATGGTGCCGGTGTTGTCGTCACCGGCTGGTCGAAAGGCGGAAAGACCGAGACACTTTTGTCGTTTATGAATCGCGGCGCCCGCTATATCGCAGACGAATGGTGCTACATTAAGCCCGACGGGCGCCAAATTTTCGGTGTACCCGAACCAGTAAGGCTGTGGCGATGGCAGTTATTGCAACTTCCCCATTACCGCAGTCGTATCTCCCTCGCGCAAAGGATGAACATGGCGGTGTTGGCTATCGTGCCAACGCTTCAGGCGCGCCTTCCCTTGAAATTGCAACGCTCCCGTCCGGGGCGGACTATCCAGCGAGTTGCTCATTTTCTCGAACAGAGATTGAATGTGCTGGTGCCGCCTGAGAAGCTTTTTGACCAAGGAGTGACATCGACAGAGGGGGAGTTCACGCATCTGATCTTCGTTATGAGCACAGAAGATCCTTCTACAACCGTACAATCAATCTCTCCCGAAACCGTCGCGGACAAAATGGTCCACTCACTGCAATACGAGCACTTCCCGCTACTCGAGTACTATCGAATGTTCCAATTTGCGTTCCCAGAGTTGTCCAACCCTCACTTGGAGACAGCCGAGGAGCGTCAGAGAGCGCTGCTGCGCCGCGCATTCAAAGACAAGCGGTCACTGCTTATAGAGCACCCTTACCCTGTGCGGTTGGAGGAGCTTTTCGAGCGCATCGAACCACAACTGCAGTGATGTGTCACGGATTGGGGTGGATCAGTGATGCCGTGTCGCGTATCCGAGAGTGTCGTCCCGTGGACACGAAACGCGTTGTCGATAGCAGCCCAGGAGCCCCAGTATTCGGATCGTGTGGGCATGTCGATCAACGTGGCCCTAAGTTCCAAGGGGAAATCTACTAAGAGATGCCTTCGATTGCGATCATAGGAGCGGACGGCGCGGGCAAGACCACGGTGACGCGTATGCTTTTGGAAGAAAACTTCTTGCCGTTTCGCTACCTTTATATGGGCGTCAACGTCGGCTCAAGCAACGTCGCGCTGCCAACCTCTCGACTTGCGCAGTGGATAAAGGGATTGCTGGGAGAGAAAGGTGACAACCCCAGAAACTCGACATCACTGTCCACTTCCGGTGCCTCGCGACGGCTGGGATCGAAGAGTAAATTTCGCAACGCGCTGCGCCTGGCAAATCGGGTGGCTGAGGAACTCTACCGGCTCGTTCTGTCTCGGTGGTATGAACTGCGCGGATTAGTCCCTTTGTATGATAGGCATTTCACTTTTGATTTTTTTGGTTTGGAAGAACTCAGTGGGTACGATCGGCTCTCAGATCGGATCCACGCGTGGTTCCTCAAGCGAATCTATCCGCGACCTAACCTGGTGATCTTCCTCGATGCGCCCCCCGAGGTTCTAATGGCACGAAAGGGCGAAGGCACGTTCGAATATCTGGAATCGAGGCGCCGTGCGTATCTGCGGTTAGGCGAAACGATGCCAGATTTCATCCGTGTTGATGCTACTCAACCGCTTGCCAGAGTGTACGAGGAGGTGAGCGATCATATCAGGCGTTATTCGAATGGACGGACTAAGAAGAGTCGTCGCTAGCTCGCTGCGTTAATCACGCTGGTCGCTGTCGCCCTCGTGCGCATTCGGAGCTGGTCGAGTGACCTTAACTCCCGGCAACTAGCGAGATGTCAAACGAAAGACTCCCCCCTACGATGCATGGGTTCATTGCGAAGGTGCTCGCTTGGGGTGAGTCCACTCCGTCCATCCCATGTTTTTTCCTGGTCGGGTCTTTTTGCCGTTCCAGAAGTGGGTCCCGTAGAAATAATCGACAAGCGGTAGCTGCCAAGTATCATCACCCTCGGCCGGATAACCGACTTCGTTGTATAGCCACTGGTACGCTCGTAACAACGCTCGGTCTTCCCATTCGAACGTATCGTATCCAGCGTGGTGCAAGATCACTGCCTGAACGATGGCACCTTGCAGGCCCTCCCATGCGTAGTTCGTTTTGCAAGGCGGAGAACTGAATGGTCCGCAACGGCGCTGGTCATCGGGTAGCACGCCGTCGATCGACAGACCGTTCTTTTCGCAGTCTTTCGGATTAACACCCACTGGCTTATCAGGGTTGCACTGCCAAGATAGTTCTCCAAATTTGAACCCGGCGTAAGAAGACCGATCTCCGAGATATCCTTTGAACACTTGGGCTGTGCGCTGGAGATCGGCGGTATCTCCCAGATACACTGCCGCCGCAGCCCGGCTTGCACCAGCGTGGGTGCCCCAGTTGTTGGGGCGGTCTTCATGTGTCGATATCAGTGTCCTATTGGCAAGATTTTTATGACGGACTTCGCCGAGCCAACGCCTAAAGATCTTATCTTTTTCTGAGGGCAAGCCAATT
>JAOTYS010000065.1 GCA_029861795.1 Gammaproteobacteria bacterium
CGAAGAGGCAATTAAAGAGTATGAAGTACTAATTAGCTCCTATCCGGGCGAGGAGGCGCGGGTGCGCTACGCGTTGTTGTTAAAACGTCAGGGCCGAACCGAGCGCGCTCAGGCGTTGTTCAAAGAGACGCTTACCAGAGCTAGGCGATCCCCGAAGTATTACCGCTCTCGGGAGAAGGAGTGGATTCAGACCGCGGAAGCGAATTGACCGTCCTTATTTTTCTACGTAGCCTTCGGGGCAGACTTGGCCAAGTAACCATGATGGGGCGTCAAGCGAATGCTACTCTGCGTCGGTATAACCAGTTAAACGTTAGATGATGAACAGCACAGGCGATCAAGACACCCAAATACTAGACGTTTCTGCCAGCCCAGTTGGAGCGCGCGAGTCGAAGATTCCGTGCCTCACAGTCTTAAAAGGCGGCCGGGCAGGAATGGTCCACGCGCTGGTGGCCGGCCAGATAGCACTGATCGGCCGGGCCGACGATGCCGATGTACGTATCGATGATCACCGTGTAAGCCGCAAACACGCAAGCGTAACCTGCTCGAATGGGGACGTTATCTTGGAGGATCTCGGCAGTAGTAACGGCACGTTCGTCAACGGGATCCGCATTGAAAAGCAGCAACTAAAAGAAGGAGACAGCATCCAGATCGGACCTGGCGGCATTGTCAAATTGTCGAACTTGAATGAGCTCGAACAGAAGCTACAGCAAGAGGTTGCTAGCGGACTTAAGGATCCTCAGACGGGGATCTACAGCAAGAATTTTTTTCTAGATCGGATCGAGGCAGAACCGACCTACGCTCAGGGCCACCAAGATAAATTAGGACTAATCGTCTTTGAGATCGATCATTTCACGGACATCAGCAATACTCATGGGTCGCCAGCAGGCGACTTCATTCTTAAGGAAGTGGCGTGGGTTGTCGGTCAAATATTGCGCACCCAAGACATCTTTGCACGCTATGACGGTGCGCAGTTCGTAGTATTGGCACACGATCTTGGCGATCAGGGTGCAGTGGTGCTTGCACAGAGAATTCGCAGAGGCGTCAAGCTGCATCGGTTCGTCTTTAAAGGCGGGCGTATTGGCGTCACGGTCAGCATTGGTATTGGGACGCTCTCAGATAAGGTTAAGAAACCTGTAAAACTCATCAATCTCGCGCGGAACTCGCTTAACAGGGCAAAAAAGCAGGGTGGCGAGGATGTCATCGGCGGCGATGCCGTCAAGACCTACCGTCAGAGCGGTGGTCCAACGAAGTGACAATCGTGGTTGATATTCGACTAAAGCCTGTGCCGCGACTGCAATGAGGCCAAAAGCGGACAGCTTCGTCGGCACTTGGCGGTGTCGTCGCTATCCTAGCCGGAAACCGTGGCGCTGACCGCAGTGCTCCTGTGAGACGCCGTTGTAATTGGAAACCCCAGTCGGTAGCATCTAGAGGATAGGTCCATTGTCGTGTCACCCCGGGTATGGCCACCTTATGGCGTCTGTGGCCGACGCTTCCGGGGCAGCGACTGCATCCCGCAGTCAAAGGGGAGGTAAAAAATGAAAGATGTCACTGAGTTGCTGCTGAACAAAGGGCAGGAAATATGGTCTGTTGGTTTAACGACGCCGGTGTTTGACGCCCTTAAGCTGATGGCGGATAAGAATATCGGTGCGGTGATCGTGATGGATGGGACGCGACTCGCCGGTATCCTTTCGGAACGTGATTACGCTCGGAAGGTGATCTTGCGAGGCAAGTCGTCCAAAGATACGCCGGTCTCGGAGATCATGAGTTGGGATGTGATATCAGTGAATCCATCGGAGTCCATTGACGGATGCATGGGCTTAATGACGGAGAAGAGAATTCGGCACTTGCCGGTGCTGGATAACGGCGACGTCGTTGGCGTGATCTCCATATCAGACGTAGTGGAGGCCGTTATCTCCGATCAGGACAGGATGATTGGACAGCTAGAGCGATATATCACGGCAAATGCGGAAATCCCCTGATGTAATGGGGCTGTGAACAGCGATTGGAAGACGAAGGCGCTTGCATCGTGTTAATGTGGTGCTAGCATTGGCAAAATTTAGAAGCGGGTGAAAAATCTAACTTAAATGGCTCAAATCCCGGGTTCAGTGAATGAACCGGTTGCGCACCTATGGAAAACTCAATTGCGCCGGCTTGGTGGGGGCCTCCGGGGGAACCGTAAAGGTTGGGCTTTCGTGTGAAGCCAACAGACACATCTAATCCTGACTACTACCATAGAGTGGTCGATTGTCAGTGGGCCTGTCCCGCGCACACTGACGTGCCCGAATACATCCGGCTGATCGCCCAGGAACGATATACGGATGCGTATATGTTGAACCGGGAATCCAACGTCTTCCCTGCCATCTTGGGTCGAGTCTGCGACCGCCCGTGCGAGCCCGCGTGCCGTCGTGGTCGCATAGACGAAAAGCCAGTAGCGATCTGTCGATTAAAGAGAGTGGCCGCAGATCTTAGCGATGACTTTACGGACTGGTTGCCGGTCATCCCTAGAGTTAAGAATGGTAAGCGCATCGCGCTCATTGGCGCGGGTTGCGCCTCGCTCACTGTCGCCAATGATCTATTGCCCCTCGGCTATGAGGTGGTGATGCTCGAGAAGCTGAAAGAGACTGGCGGTTTGATGCGTACCAACATTCCTGCATTCCGACTGCCGGCTACGGTGTTGGACCAAGAAATCAATGTGATTGTGGATATGGGGGTGGATTTGCGGTTGGGTCAGCCGATAAGCAGTCTTAAAGCTCTTCTTGAAGAAAACTTTGACGCTGTGTTTGTAGGCAGTGGTGCACCTAAGGGTAAGAATCTAGAGATACCCGGACGGTATGACACTGACCAAATTTTTGTCGGTATAGAATGGTTGGAATCAGTAGCGTTTGGGCATATCGACTCGATCGGACGACGGGTCGTTATTATCGGTGGCGGCAACACGGCAATGGATTGTTGTCGCACAGCGTTACGGCTGGGTGGTGAGGACGTGAAAGTGGTCGCGCGAAAGCCACGCAATATGCTCAAGGCCTCTGACTGGGAGTTAGAAGACGCCATCGAGGAGCAAGTCGAGATTGTGATCAATCATTCTCCTGAAGCGTTTGTGTTAGAGAATGGGAAGCTTACGGGTGTTAAGTTTGCTCAAGTCGAATGGCATGAAGACGAGAACGGAGCGCTGCGGTCTAAGACAAAGAAAATGGTGACTATGCCCTGCGATACGGTGATTCTCGCCGTGGGTCAGGAGAATGCATTTCCGTTTATCGAAAGAGATATAGGTATTGAATTTGATAAATGGGATGTACCGGTGGTGGACAAGGTCACTATGCAATCAACGCGAGATGGCGTTTTCTTTGGGGGTGACGCGGCGTTTGGACCGCTAAACATCATCTGGGCGGTGGAGCACGGCCATCAGGCCGCTATTTCGATCCACAAGTACTGTCATGGTGAATCCATTACTGACCGCCTTGCGCCTACTATGAATCTGGGCAGCACTAAAATGGGCATCCACGAATGGAGTTATAGCAACGATTACGACCCCAGCAAACGGAAGGCCATGGGACATGTATCCCTTAAGAAGCGTTTCGAAAAAATCAGTATAGAGGTTGAACTGGGATTCACCGCCGAGCAGACCACTAAAGAAGTAGAACGCTGTTTAAATTGCGATATCCAAACGGTGTTCACTGACAAACTGTGTATCGAATGCGATGCCTGCATAGACATCTGTCCAGTTGATTGCCTCACCATTACAGAAAACGGTGGGGAACAGGATCTAAGACAACGGCTTAGCGCCCCAGCGAAAAATCTTGACCAGCCGCTGTTCGTTTCGGGGGCATTGCCACAGACAGGTAAAGTGATGGTAAAGGACGAAGACTTGTGCATACATTGTGGACTGTGCGCGGAACGCTGTCCCACCGCTGCATGGGATATGCGCAAGTCTCAGTTGGTAGTTCCCTATGCGAAGGACGAGCAATCACGCCAATGCGTAAAGCTCAGCGCGTAAACGATTTCGTCATCAAGTTGGCTAATGTGAACGGCACTGGTTCGGCCAGCGCCAACGGACTGCTGATGAAGTCGATTTTTAGGATGGGCGTGCCAGTGATGGGCAAGAACTTTTTCCCCTCCAATATTCAAGGCCTTCCCACCTGGTATGAGATCAGGGTCAGCAAGGATGGGCATCTTGCACGCTCCGGTCGGGTTGACATTATGGTGGCGATGAACGCGGAGACCTACGCACGGGATCTGGCGGAAGTCGGCGCTGGTGGTTACCTCATCTATGACTCCACATGGCCGCGGGATAATGTGCTCTCGCGAGACGACGTTACCGTCTTGGGCGTGCCGCTGTCGAGGTTGTGCAATGAGAAGTTTGCTAACGCGCGGGCCCGTATCTTGATGAAGAACGTGACCTATGTCGGCGTGTTGGCAGCATTGCTGGACATCGATCTCGAAGTTATCCGAGTGTTGTTGGAAGAGACATTCGCTTCGAAACAGAAGCTGGTATCGTCTAACCTCGATGCGATTAGCTTAGGATACCACTACGCGCGCGCACATTTCGACTGTCCGTTACCGATCCGTGTAGAAAAGATCAATGGCACCAACAATCACGTCATTATCGATGGCAACACGGCGGCGGCGCTCGGCTGTATCTATGCAGGTGCCACAGTGGCTGCTTGGTATCCTATTACGCCTTCCACTTCTTTGATGGATGCCTTCAAGGGTTTTTGTCAGGCGCATAGGCATGATCCAGAAACCGGCCGTAGCCACTATTGCATCGTTCAGTCTGAAGATGAGCTGGCCGCCATTGGCATGGTGTTAGGAGCGAGTTGGAACGGAGCGCGGGCATTCACGTCTACCAGTGGACCAGGGATATCGCTGATGAGCGAGTTTCTTGGATTTGGCTACTATGCAGAGATTCCCGCGGTCATCTTCGACGTACAAAGAGTGGGACCGTCCACCGGAATGCCCACCCGAACTCAACAGAGTGACATTTTGGCCTGTGCATATGCCTCTCATGGGGACACCCGGCAAGTACTGCTATTCCCGGCCAATCCCGAGGAATGCTTCTACTTTGCTGTTAAGGCGTTTGATTTGGCCGAGCAATTGCAGACACCGGTAATAGTGATGTCCGATCTCGATATCGGCATGAATGACTGGATGTGCCCGTCCCTTGAGTGGGACGACGGGTACCGCCCTAACCGCGGCAAAGTACTTAGCGCTGAAGAACTTAACGAGATGGAAACGTTTCATCGATATGTCGATAAAGACGGCGATGGTATCGGATATAGGACCTATCCAGGTGATCATCCACGGGGCGCGTACTTCGTGCGCGGTTCAGGGCACGACAAGTACGGCGCCTACACTGAAGACGCATCGGCATACCAAGAAGTACTCGATCGCCTAAGTGTGAAGTGGCAAACCGCGAGCAAGTTGATCCCCGAGCCGATTATAGAGTCAAAGGCCAAGATTGACTGGGGCATCATCTCTATCGGCAGTTGTGATGGAGCCGTTAGAGAAGCGATCGATCAGTTGGAGAAACAAGGCGTTCATCTCAACTACATGCGTATCCGTGGCTTCCCGTTCGGTGATGCCGTGCAACGTTTCCTTGATAAACATGATCGTCTCTTTGTCGTGGAGCAAAACAGGGATGGACAGCTTAAGGCGCTATTGACGATGGAGACTGTTGTAGCCGGCAACAAACTACACTCTATTCTTCATTACAATGGTCTGCCCATAGATAGTCAATGCATCGTGGATGGGGTTGCTGAGCAGATGAAAGAGGGGGTTGCAGCTTGAGCTATATCAACAAGCCCAAGGTTCACCATCCAGACTTACCAAAAAATGCACTGGGCCTGACAGAACGCGACTATGAAGGCGGGATGTCCACTCTTTGTGCAGGTTGTGGTCACGACTCCATTACTGCGGCATTGATACAAGCATTCTTCGAATTGAACATCTCGCCCCACAAGGTGGCTAAGTTAAGCGGAATCGGCTGTTCATCAAAAACACCGGCGTATTTTCTCGGCTCTGCCCACGGCCTCAACTCTGTACACGGCAGAATGCCCTCGGTAGCGACCGGTGCTAACGCGGCCAATAGAGACTTGTACTACGTGGGTGTATCGGGAGACGGTGATTCCTTGTCCATTGGGCTCGGACCGTTTGCCCACGCAGTGCGCCGTAACTTAAAGATGCTTTATATGATTGAAAACAACGGCGTTTATGGTCTCACAAAAGGACAGTTTTCGGCCTCCGCGGATGTCGGCACTAAAGCTAAGAAGGGTGAGGTCAACCTGCAGCCGCCCATAGACCCGGTGATGCTCACTTTGAGTTTGGGTGGCACATTCGTGGCCCGCGGATTTTCTGGAGATAAAAGGCAACTTGTACCGCTGATCAAGGCGGGCGTGATGCATAACGGGTTCGCCATGATCGACGTACTATCTCCTTGCGTTACCTTTAACGACCATGAGGATTCGACGAAGAGTTACGCCCATACCAGGCAGTTCTATCACCCGGCGATTCACACGGATTTTATTCCGCCGACTGACGAGATCTTGACGTCGTACGAAGAAGGTGAGGTCATGCCGGTAGAGTTACACGATGGCAGTCGAATTCTGTTAAGAAAGATCAATAGAGATTATGATCCGACGGATCGCAGCGCTGCGCTGTCATACATCCAGGCACACCAGGATCAGGGCGAGATTATTACGGGTTTGTTATACATCGATGAAACCAAGCCGGACCTACATGAAATCTCCAATACCAGCGAAGAGCCGTTAGCTCACATCCCATATGAAAAGTTGTCTCTCGGCTCAAAGACGCTGGAGGCCATTCAAAAGAGCTATCGTTAGCATTGCAATATCCTGTGTACTGCTGAGCTCCGTAGTGTGCCGGCAGGGTTTGGAAGTGGCTTTAAGTGTTATGCCTACGGAAACAGGGTCCAGCAGCAAGCACTAAATCTTCATAGGAGTAAGTTATGCATAAGAGTCGATTAGGCGGTGTGATTATTGATTGCCAAACCGATGACCTTGAGAAGGCAGTAGAATTTTGGAGCCGGGCCTTGGGCTGTCCAATGCTTCCCATGGCAGACCCCGCGGATAAGAACTACGTTTCGCTCGAAAGGAAGCCGAACGAAGTCGACATCGAGGTGCAGAAGGTGGATCACCAAAGTAGAGTGCACATCGACATTGAAGCCGATAACATCGAGGCGGAAGTGCGTCGATTAGAGAAGTTGGGTGCAAAGCGACTAGAGAAGATTAGAACTTGGGTTGTGATGGAAGCACCCACCGGGCATCGTTTCTGTGTGGTCTCTCCGCAACGCTCAGAGTTCGCCACGGAAGCAAATCGATGGGACTGAAATAATCGCAGTGCGCTGATCAGCTCATAGACATACCACCATTCACACGTAGCGTCTGGCCGGTGATGTAAGCCGCTTCATCGGAGGCGAGAAATGCCATGGCAGCAGCGATCTCCTCGGGCTTTCCATAACGGCGCATCGGAATAAGTCTTAGTGCCTCGTCCAGGCCCGATGTGTCAATACTGTCGAACATCTCCGTTGCGATATAGCCCGGAGAGACCGCGTTCACCGTAATCCCGTATTCCGCAACTTCCACCGCAATGGGGTGCATCATGTTAACGATGCCACCCTTAGACGCAGTACACACTGAAAATTTGTTACCGCCGAAGTCCGCGATCTCATTTACGATCGAACCCGTAGCGATAATGCGACCGCTACGTCGTTCTATCATGTGTGGCAACACTGCCTGACACACATTAAAGAAACCCCGCAGATTGGTATCCATTGAGGCATCCCAATCAGCGTCGGTACTCTCGATGAACGGACGATCGATAATGATGCCCGCGTTGCTCACCAGGATATCGATCTGATCAAAGGCGGCCAACGCCTCGTCGCGCATGCGCTCGGTATGCGCACGCCTGGCGACGTCCGCCTGACACACCAAAGCGGTTCCTCCGTTATTCTGAATTTGTTGCGCCACTTGTTTAGCCTTGTCCGTTGTTTCTCGGCAATGGATCACAACCTTAGCACCCTCTTTTGCAAAACGCTCTGCCACCGCCTTGCCAATGCCGCGTGAGCTGCCAGTGATGACCGCGACCTTGTCTGTGAGCATCATTGTTCGTCTCCTTTTGCTATCGTGACAAGACGCTTGGGTTTGCGAGTGAATCGCCTTCGATTGTAGGACAACATGCCCAATACTCTAGCGCGAGTGCCAAATGAATCCCGCGAGATGATATGGGCTTCGACCTGGTCCCAACGTGCTAACTCAAGGCCGTAGTACCACTCGACCGACGATATTCCCTTGACGTAGCTCCTCGAGAGCCGCGTTGGCCTGATCCAATGGCCGCGGTTCCACCGGGATCGGAGTCACCTTGCCGGCGCGCGCAAGCGCCATGAGCTCCCGCATTTCGCTCAAGCTCCCTACATACGATCCCATAACCGTAATGGTCTTCAAGGGAAACAACGGCACCGAGATGTTCAGGGATCCGCCGAACAGCCCCACGATCACTAACGTTGCGCCCTTGCCCAAGACCGCAACGCCAAATTTAGAAGAGTCGGCGGAGCCAACGAAATCGACGGCGGCGCTGGTGCCGCCGTCTGTTAGCTTTGCAATTTGCTTGCGGGCTTCTCGATCGCGTGGGTCGACCACGTGGTCTGCGCCCGCGGCCTTGGCGGTTTCGCGTTTTGTTTGGTCGATGTCGGCCACGATGATTTCAGCATCCACCAAACATTGGGCGATGGCCAATGCTGCCAGACCCACCCCGCCGGCGCCAATGATTAACAAGCTACGCCTATCAGCCGCTTGCTTGACTTTGGCCAGCGCACTGTAGGCTGTAAGACCCGAGCAGGCATAGGTACAGGCCAGGGTCGGTTGGATGTCTCCATAGTCGAACAAATAGCGCGGATGCGGCACCATCACATATTCACTGTAACCGCCATCCACATTGATTCCTAAGGCCTGCGGTTGATTGCAAAGATGTTCGTCTCCGGCGGTACAGATGGAACAACTTCCGCAGCCCATCCACGGAAAAACTACGCGTCGGTCTCCAATGGATGCATCCTTTACGCCTTCCCCTATTGCCACCACTTCACCAACTATTTCATGACCCAGGGTAAAAGGTAACGACCGACCTGCACTCAGGTCGGCTTTTTTTCCGTCACCCATATCGAAGAATCCTTCCCAAAGATGAACATCGCTGTGACACACACCACAGGCATCGATCTTGATCAGCACTTCTTTGCCCTGCGGTGCTGGGGTGTCCTTAGCTGAGGAGAGTAACGGGGCGCTGTAGTCAGAGAACTGTATGCTTTTCATAGAAAAATCTTTGCTAGCTGATGGTTTGGTGGCAAGCGTAGCGAGTTATTGCGACGAAGTCGACGGACTAATCAGCAGCTGCGACCACTAAATGTACTAGCCGATGTCATGAACTATCTCAGCCAACGAGTGTGCAGCGGGTATATCTTGGGATATATCCTGTAACATATTTTTACTGATTTGGCTGGTAGAGAACATGCCACGAACTCTTTGCCCACCGGTGTTGTCGTCTACCTCAACGACCAAAATGTGTTGGCGTTCCAACTGTTTTAGAGTCTCGATGATGTGACCCACTTCCGCATCTTGCACACTGCGCATATCGAGTACAGTGATTTCGGATTGACGGGTCATGATCATCTCGACGGTAATACTGGAACGTACTGTGCGAGTTTCCTCCAGCTGCCTGATCGGTTTTTCCCCTTGAATATCACGGGCCGTGATCAATCCGATGATTTGGTCCTGCTCATTGGTAACCAATAGCAGTCGCACGCCCGCAGTTTTCATCAACTCTAATGCATTATCGATGGGCATATCCGGGTCGGTTGTTACCGGATGAACGTATGTAAAGTCGGTCATTACATCGACTGCAGGGTTGATTAGTCGAACTAATTCCGGTTGCTCGGGCGGTCGCTCGTAGGTCGTCCCCGGCAACAATGGAATCTGATGCCTGGGAAGGAATCTTTCCTTCATGATGCTACCCTCGCTCGCGTGTGTCCTACGTCTGGGGATATTTCGATATTACTCCGCAATCGTTACGATTGGACAGATCCAGCAGAAGAAATTTGGCAGCAGACGAATTTCTTAGACTAACGATATACTGGGATATCACGCGGACTTATGTTTGGGCTAACGTATCCAAGGTTGAGCCTTAGGCCCATGTAAGGTGGTTGAACTGATCTATCGACATCTTCAACCACGTTCCGATATTCAACGTCCATAATCTACTGGAGACTTAGCATGTCTAAGAAAGCATTGCGACCCGCTAGCTTGGAGTTTCAGCCTCGACCCGAATACCCCTACTCGCCGGGTACCAAAGGGGGTCGGTTAGTGTTTACTGCGGGTCAAGTGGCCTGGGACGAAAACGCCGATATCGTGGGAGTTGGCGATGTCCGTGCACAAACAGTTCAAACTTTGAAAAATGTGGGATCGGTACTGAGCGCCGGCGGCGCCATTTGGGACGATGTATTAAAATGCAACGTCTATCTCAAGGACATGGGGGATTTTGCCACGATGAATGAGGAGTTCGCCAAAGTATTCCCCAAGGATCCCCCAGCACGCACCACGGTGCAAGCGCATCTCGCGGAACCGGAGATGCTTGTGGAGATCGAAGCGATTGCATACGTCGAGGAATGAGTCGCGGTTCGGCGTACCCCCATTGATGAAACAGAGTGTTATCGTCGGCATGAGTGACATCTCCCAATCGTCCCTGCACCAGAACAAGCTGTCTTCGTGGCTGTTGACAACTGGATGGGAATTCGCGGCCCCAGTCCAATTGGTAGAGGCTTTCTCACAGAAGCTGTTGGAGCAAGGTATCCCGCTGTTCCGGCTTCGACTTACGGTTTATCGTAACCGCAACACCGCAAGTTCAGACGAAGCTTCAACTTGTCAGTATTCATGACCATGACGCTCATCGATCAGTCGAAACAATTCCAAGGGCGCATCATCATGGTGGGCTACGGCACTATCGGACAGTGTGCTTTGCCTATGCTGTTCGACAATTTTTCGCTTTCGCCCGAACACTATATTGTGATTGACGGCGGTGACAGACGGAGTCAGTTCACCATCTACCGTGAACGCGGCATGCAGTATTTCAACCAACGTCTTGGCATCGACAACCTGGGTCAGGTGCTGGCGCCACTGGCTGAACCGGGGGATTTATTGGTCAATCTTTCCGTAGGGGTGGACTCCGTAGCGTTGGCCGACTGGTGTCACCAGAACGGGGTTGTCTATGTGGATACCTCTATGGAGCCTTGGGAAGACGATGTGTGGGACCGCTCTATCTCTGCACATTCGCGAACTGAGTACGCATATCACCAGCAGGCGCGTAAGCACGCAGCCGCCCACTGGCGAGCGGACGGTCCCACCGCCGTGTTTTGTCACGGGGCCAATCCAGGGCTGGTCAATCATTTTGTGAAAGCCGCTTTGTTGGACATTGCATCAGCTAGTGGGATTGCGGTGGATACGCCGAGCTCCCGAGAGCAGTGGGCAAGCTTGGCACGTCTGACTGGTACCAAGGTCATTCATATCAGTGAACGCGACACTCAGATAACGTCTGAGCCGAAACGCCCCGGTGAGTTCGTCAACACTTGGAGTATCCCAGGGTTTGTGGAAGAAGCCAGCATGCCGGTGGAAATTGGTTGGGGGACCCACGAGAAAGGTTTACCACCCCATGCACACCATCATACTGACGGCCCGGGTAATGCAATTTACAGCACGCGACCGGCAGCAAGTGTATTACTACGAAGCTGGGTACCACTAGGCGGTCCGATTTCAGGGCTCGCGCTGCCACACAGCGAATCGATCACTCTTAGCGAATACTTTACGTTAATCGAAGACGGGCAAGTCAGCTATCGACCGACTGTGGCCTTTGCCTATATGCCCTGCGACGCCGCTATGGCGAGTCTGCATGAAACCATGATGTGTGACTGGGTCATGCAGACCTCGAAACGGGTGTTGAACGACGACATTGTGAGCGGTCGTGACGAACTGGGTGTGTTGCTGCTCGGGCACAAGGCGGGCGGATGGTGGTATGGATCACAATTGGATATCGACGAGGCCCGTCGACTAGTACCGGGCAATAATCCCACCGCCGTTCAAGTGGCGGCGGGGGCGGTGGCGGCTGCGCTTTGGGCCGTGGTCAATCCCACGCGCGGTTATTGCGAGCCGGAGGATTTGCCCTACGAGCAAGTGCTTGAGGTGGCACTGCCTTATCTGGGCCCTATGGTCAGCGCCCCCACTGCGTGGACGCCGCTAAAGAATCGACGTTTGATCTTTCCGGAGTCGTGGCTCGACCAACAGGACCCCTGGCAGTTTTCCAACTTTCTTTTACGCTGATAGCTAACGGAGGGCCGACAGCCTCATTCGGAGAAGCAACATGGCGATTCTTGTGGTGACCAATCGAAATATTACTGACGCGACACGCACAGACGCCGGACTGTTCGGCGAGCGAGTCAATACTAAAGGTCCGAGCGAAATTCGCTTGGCTTGGGCACAGCATCGGCGCCGCCGATGGTCTTTGCAATTAATCCCGGAGCCTGCGGTGTTGACCGAAGCCAACCGACCGAGCCGACACGTTTTTCACGCGTGTATAGATAGTCTGCATCAAACAAGGCGAAACTGTGTGCTCTACGTGCATGGGTTCAATAAGGAATTTACAGAGACCTTGGAGCAGGCGCGCGCTATCCATGATCGTTACGGTGTTGCCACGGTAGTGTTCTCATGGCCGTCCAACCCAGGTGGCTTCAATCCTGGCAAAGAATATAGGGTAGCGCAGTCGATTGCGCGCCAGTCCACTATAGCGTTTGACAGGACGCTTAGTCTGCTTGATTCATATCTTCATGAGATCGACCCGGCGGATTGCAAGAGCTCTTTCAATTTGTTGGTCCACAGTCTGGGGAGCTACTTATTTGAGAATTTCATACGTGATCCGATCTTTACGGGTCAGACCAGACTGTTCGATAACATTATTCTTCACCAGGCTGATGTGGACCTAGATACCCACGCGGGGTGGGTGGACCGGTTACGGTACTCTCGCCGCGTGTACGCCACAATTAATGAAGGCGACAAGATCCTGGATCTGTCAGACGTGATCAATCCCGACCGGTTGGGCAATACCGTGAGAGAGTTGTTATCGGATCGATCGATTTATCTAGACTTTAGCGAAGCAAGAAATGTCGGGAGGAAGCACCAGCTGTTTGAGGAAGCGGCTAGCGTTAACGCCAACGTACAGAAGATTTTCGAGCTTATGTTGAGCGGTGGCAGAGCCGAGCACGGTATGGGTACACGATACGATGCTGAACGCAATACTTACGTTGTCTCATGATATAAATCTATACCACAAGAAACCATTGAGGCTTGTAACACACCAGCGACTCTAATATGATGCGCGCGCGAGGAGGGCATGCGTTAATCTGCGTTGAAAAGTGGAAGTAGCGAACTATGCTTAGGCTAACCCACAACGGAGATAAAACATGCTCGATGACGATAAGAAAGGAAGTGCGTATCACGAGGAAGGTGGAACAAGGGCTGTTTCTCGCCGGCGATTGCTAAAGTGTTTTGCGGTAGGTGGCGGCGTTGCCACTTCGGTCAAGATGTTGCCGGAGCGCTGGACCAGTCCCGTGGTCGACTTTGTGACCATACCCGCCCACGCGCAGACATCCCCTCTATTGGTGAATGGTAACTTCGCTTTCAACGGCGGAATCACCGATGCGGGCGATTCATTACTGGATTTCATCATCCCTAGGGCCGTGGCTGGAGAGCGAGGGGAAGTCTCTTTGACCTTTTGCGGTACTGCGAAAGACAGCGTGGTGAGCTTTACTGGAGGCTTCAGCGTTTTCCCGTTTGGGGGAGGCGGACTTAAAGGTCAGGCAACGATTGGGGGTTCACCAGTGGATGCGGGATCCTTTTTCGACGAAGGTTCTGAGGAGGTGGTTGTAACTGTGCAACTTAACCAGGTCACGGGCACCGCACCGAACCGAATGTTGTTTGGTGTACTAGCTGCGTCCGATTTGTTCAGTTTCCCTTTTAAAGCTAACGAAGGTTCGTGTGGGATGACACAGATCGATCCGCCGAGCCTGCAACTTAATTAATCCGCAGCGCAGTCGGTCTGCATCAAGATTTTTCTTCGCCAGGCGGATGTAGACCTGGATGCCCACGCGTAACGGGTTAACCTGCGTTGCAGGCTCCGCACCGAACCGAGTCCTATCTGGGGAAGTGGCTGGGTTTGATAGTGAAAGCGGTGGGCCGCTATTCAGCGAGTCTTTCGCCGCTAATGAAACCTCCGGAAACTGCGAGGGAGAAAGGATGATACCGCTGGACGCATTATTTGCCTGGTCGATGAGCCCTCCCAAGCGATTAAACTGACTTGTTTACAAGTCGTTCGCCTAGATGGCGAGCGGTGCGCAAGGCCAGGGCCTGGATAGTGAGCGACGGCGAGTCGCCCGCACCTTGAGTAGGCAACACGCTGGCGTCGGCGATGTAAAGATTGTTGACCTCATGCACTTGCCCATAGGGATCAACGACCGACGACTGTGGCGATCGACCCATCCGGCAGGTGCCGACCACGTGGGCGCCGCCGGGTTGATCCACGCTTGAACGAATGCCCAATATTTTCATCGCCCCGCAGGCGTCGGCCCACTGTCTGCAGCGCGCGAACATCGTCTCCAATACATAGCGGTCTGCCTGTGAATAGGAAAATTGTATGCGGCCGTACGGTACTCCAGCTTTGTCGGCGTGCTTTGAAAGCATGAGTCGATTCTCTGCCATGGGTTCTTGCTCGGCGATGGCGAAGAGCTGAACAATTGTGCCAAATCTCTCGCGCATTGCTTTCTTGTGCGCAAGCCCGATGCCGCGTGTGCGCAATGCGTAAGACACTGGTCCATGGTAGCCGCTGGCCGTGCCGGACACCCCTAGCACAAACCCAGAGCGCACCTGGTCGCCAGGCTTCGGTCGCGCA
>JAOTYS010000445.1 GCA_029861795.1 Gammaproteobacteria bacterium
CCCACAGCTCCGCGCTTTGCGCCGGCGTAAAACCTACCCGCTTATAGTGTCTTCCCATTGCATCCACTCCACCCGCTGTCTGTAAGGTAAAGTGTTGCATCGACCGGTTGAGGTCACCGCCAAAAGCGGACATTGCTTAACGGTCAATAGAGTTCATCTACATATTCGCGAGCCACAGTCATAACTCCTCGCGGGTCTTCTTTTTGAGCGCCTCTACGAGAGCTGCGGCCAATTGCGGAGGTAGTTCGACTAAACCGTCGTCAGAGAGCACAACGTGCTTGTCGTTGGCCCAATAGCCATCGGCCGAAATCTGCCCGTCTCTGACCTCAAAACCGCCGACAATATCCTGAACTGGGACGTGACCCTGCGGACTGTCGGGCGTTCTCAGATCTATGACGTAAAGCCATCCTTCCTTTTGTTCATCCGCGACCGCCTGCATCTCGGGGTCGAGCGGCCCGTGTTCTCTTATCACTTGGTGCATGAACTCGATGAATGCGCGATTCGGGACAAAATTATCAGCGGAAGCCGTCTGATCGCCCAGAAAACCGCAAATCGCCTCCTCAGGAAGATGCCCTATGGCTTCGACATCGTTTGGAGCCAGGAAGGAAATCGCCTGGAGGTTGTCTTGCGTCACGCTTCTTCTCTTAAGGGTCTACATGCCGCTCGAACGAAACAGTGAAACGTCGGCTGTACGCCAATTCCGATTGTATGCATGGTTTCCCAAGGAAGCGCACTATTGAGCGTCCGCTTTCGGCCAAAAGCAGTCAGTTAAGTTAGGCCGTGGCTGGCGTCTGTTGCATCGAGCATAAGTCCCGATTCACGTGGGAAGCGAAACGACACCGAGCTGCTGGAACATAGCCAGCATATCCAGAATCTCCCATTCCTCAACGATCTTCCCGTCCTCGAATCGGCTGAGCACCATCGCGTGTACCTTGACTTTCTTGCCGGTTGCCGCGATTCCCATTAGATCACCCTCGTGTGTACCGGTTAAGGTAATGGAGATCACAGCTTTGTCACCCCCAACGACCAGGTCGTCGATCCCTGTATTTAGATCGGGAAACGCGGTGCGGTAGGCAGTGAACAGACCTTTAAGAGCTTCAGGACCATGCAGTTCTTGATCCGGACTTCGATAAACATAGTTCGGGTGAACTAAGTCGCCCAAGACGGAGTAGTCTCCGTTGTTGATGACCTCCTCGACGAAACGACGCATTACTTCTTCATTTGCTTCAGACATAAGACACCTCCCCGCATCTTGAGACAATGATGGGTCTGTCGTCGACCTTGTCCGAGAGTCCGCTTTGGGTCGTCTTCCCACCCTCAGCATACTATAGCGAACGTCTCGTTTTGCAGCGAACCCGACGCTTGAATGTCCAACGCATTGGTCACCGACACGCCAATACGTTTGACATTCGAGCGACCGGAGTGCTCCGATATCCGACGGTCGGGTGGTATAGTCCGACCGGCAAACTACGACCCATGCCCGTCATTCGCGCGAACGTAAGGTGCCATGTAAAGCGTGATTAGAATCGTAGATGCTTAACAGACTCGCCGGATTCCGCTAGTTCCGTAATAGCATCGATGCCGATGTCCACGTGTAGCTGGGCGAATTTTTCAGTGACTCTGACGTCACCGCGCGCCGTTTTGACCCCTTCTGGCATCATGGGCAAATCGGAAACCAGCAACAATTCACCGTGTGGTATTTTGTTAACGAATCCGACCGTGAATATGGTGGCCGTTTCCATATCAATGGCCGACGCGCGCGCGACGCCAAGATACTTCTTGAACTCGGCGTCGTGTTCCCAAACCCGGCGATTGGTCGTATAAACCGTGCCAGTCCAATAATCCTGTTCGTACTTTTTAATGCTATGTGACACGGCCATCTGTAACCGAAACGAAGGCAGAGCCGGTATCTCTTTCGGCAAATAGTCGCCACTGGTGCCTTCTCCGCGAATGGCAGCGATAGGCAAGATAAACTCGCCGACCTTGATCTTCTTCTTCAGACCACCGCACTTGCCGAGAAAGAGCACCGCCTTAGGTGCGACCGCAGACAACAGATCCATGATCGTTGCCGCGAGTGGACTGCCCATGCCGAAATTGATTGCGCTGATGTTGTGAGCGGTTGCCGTTTGCATCGGTAACTCGTTGCCTCGCACGTCGCAGCTAAACCGTTCGGCAAACTTACGAATATAATCCGAGAAGTTGGTCAGCAAGATATATTGGCCAAACTGATCCAAAGTAGTGCCGGTATACCGCGGCAACCAATCTTCGACGATGTCAGATTTTTTCCTCATCCCACGATGCTAACTCCATAAGCGCTAAATCCAAATTAAATCGCCGAATTGGAATGTCAACTCCTAGCCGTACTCGGAAGCCCAAACTCTCAATTTTCCAGCGGCGTCAATGTCTGCTGCTGTCAGTAGCGGACGTTCGATTGGATAATTTCTGAACTTCTGCCATCGACCCCAAGGAGTCATTCAACGATCTCCGGATTCAGGCCATCAGGCTTGTGCACCGGCTGTCTGCTTCACGCCCCGGAAACCCGCCATTCCCCCGATCCAGGCTGCGCAAGCGAATTCCGCTTAGCGCCTTATAGTGCCTTTCCCTCTCGCAGATTCTTGCATTGGCACTGCATTACCCTGCAGGCAGCATCCCATATTATCGATTCAGGGATTTCCTCATATGTCTCACCGTCTCGTTCGACCGTTCTGCAGTAAGTTCTCGTACCTGTGAGCTCCGTGCATGATCCGCAATAGTTCTGAGACACTTTCAGGTTTTCCAAGACATCTTCCAATAACATCCCGTTAAACGATAATGAGTTCGACTCGGGTATTCGGTCCTCATCAAGTACAGTCTCCTGCAACGAAATACGGATGCCTTCTTCCAAGCACGTATCGTTCATGTTCTCGATGAAATCTTTCACTGTTGCACCTGTCTCCGCACAGCGAAAACAGGTAGCGTCGTCTTTCTCTAAGTGCTTCCACTCTATCTCAAGTGTTCTCATTAGTAATTCCTCTCTAGCGCTTCTCCGGAGGTTGTCAACAATGTGATTTGCGCATTACAAGATTGAACGACCGGCAGAAGCCGGAGTCGATACGTACTTGCCGCTGCGTCCATCGATTGTCTGCAAATAGGCGGTTTGCAGCGGTGGCAAGAACCATTGATCGGCCAATGTGTTATTCAGGCGACTTCCGCTCCTGGCCCACTGGAGCCAGAGTCCCGCGCAGGATGGCCGGGAGCCTCCGTCCGGAACAACACCTTCTGGGGTTGCTGGCAGGCACTCTTTTCGGCGCGATCATCGGGATTTTCGTTCTTGGACTTCCAGCGGGTCTCATCGTTGGCGGGATTGCCGGGGGCATCTTCGGTGAGTTCCTCGGTGTCACTGTCGGATACGGGAGAAATCGGTTCCGGCGGCTATGAAGGAACGAGTGAATGCCAAGGCGCTGCCCGCCGAATGTTCGCTTCTGGCCGATTTCCGACCTTTGTAGCGCAACGTCCAACGTCGGAACTGCCCTCGTTCGGGACGTGCAGCTAGTATAGTCTGAGCGTCTGAAAACGACCCATTGTGGCCGTTTGTAGCTTCGTTAGAATCACTCTTCGTCCGCCAATTCGAGCTAATGAAGGCGACACTCGGTGATTACGTCTCAGCGACATAAGTTCAGCATTCCCAGTGACGTGCACTACATCAACTGCGCGTATATGTCTCCGTTGCTGAAGCAAGCGGAACAGGTCGGCACCCGGGGCATCAGAATGAAATCGACACCGTGGCGAATTGGTGTCGAGACATTTTACGAGCCATTGGAGGAACTGCGCCGTCTTGCCGGTCGCTTAACCAACGCACCGGCCGATCAGGTGGCCGTCATACCTGCTGTCAGCTACGGAATCGCGATCGCGGCCAAAGCGACGACACTTTGTCGCGGGCAAAGCGTGGTCATTCCCGGTGAGGAGTTTCCTAGTGTCGTTTACGCGTGGCGCGAACGGTGTAGAGATACCGGTGCCCGAATGCGCATGGTGTCGCGTCCTGAGAAGCGCGAAGGTCAAGGTGCAGCGTGG
>JAOTYS010000446.1 GCA_029861795.1 Gammaproteobacteria bacterium
TACAACTCGAAGCGATTGCATTCAACGCTCGGCTACACGACACCGATGAATTACGAAAAGGACCTTAACATAGTGTCCGGAATTTATTGACCACTACAACCAGTGCAGCGAGCCCAACACAAACTGCAGGTAGAATCCATCGTGCCTTCATCTGTTTTCTCCTTCGGTTTATTGATAATGAAAGGAGGTAGTAATTCCCCCTACAGGAACCCTCTATTAAGGAAAATGGATCAAATCACTCTAAATAACCGTATCATCGAAACTTAGTACATTTTTGTAGATAGGCAAGGCCCGAGCACGTCCGCTTTGGGTCGCCTCGGGCACTTCATAACTCTACCGCTCCGGCGACTGCTAACGGAGACAAAGCAGACGCTCCCCTTTTATTTTGTTGCAGCATGACAAGCTAGGTCATTGCCATTATTCAAAGCCAACTTTCCGACTCCCGAGCCTTTCCGCCAGAGGCTCAATTGGCATCCGATTAATTTCTCATCAAAGTGCCTATTCTGCTGATTACCTTTTTTTGTTTACTGTAAATTTAGTGCAGCACAGATAAGACGCGCCTTTTGCGACTTGCCTATTAAGAAAGCTTGATGAGCTTTGTTCCAACGTTTCCACAAGAAACTTTCTGGTCCATGAAAAAACAGCTGACTAGGTGAATACCAATCGATCTCTTCAGCTTCGATGTTTAAACGAACACCGAAGCATTGGCGGAGCGCTTGATGATTGATATTGCGCCTGAACCCTAATGCTGCACGGGCTTCTTCCAGGTTCGAAACAAATTGATCAAATACCCGTACTGGCAAGAAACTCTGTAATGTCACAGCATCAAAAGTGGGGTTATACCAAGGTGCCTTGCCCAAGGCAGCGGCAAACTCCAACGTCCAGAACAATGTGCTTCGTGGATTGTTAATCGGTTGATCTAATAGAAATGGGGTCTCTTCTGGCGTAATGAAAGCAGAAGTCGTATACGCTTCAGGCAATCCAACTACACCCGGAAAAATCAGTTCGACAAAAAAAGCTTTCCATCCGGTAGCCGGTGGGGTTACTTGAGCTATAAACTCGCCATTTATCGGGAACAGCGGCGTTGGCACCCATATCGGCCCTATTTCATTAAAGCGAAAATCCCTTGCCACAGGATTCGTGGCTTCCCAGAGCAATGCTTGCAATGGTGTACCACTTGTTGTTACGCGTAAGCTACCATCCGCGTCAAGCGTCCAACTAATCTCAGGTCTTGGGGCATTTGAGACAATACGTTGATACCACGCAAGTAAAGCTTGCAGCGCTGTTTCAAGGCCACCATTATCGCCGCCATGATTTGTATTCGGTCCATAACGAAGCAACGTTTCGCCTCGTAGGGCATCTACATAAAAAAGTGATGAATCCGGTGGGTAAAATTCATCCCCGGATGAATTGAGTATGTATTTTGGCATTGTGAGCCGGTCGAGATATGAAAAAGGATCGATGATTTTCCGTAAATCCTGCATTTCCGGAATGCGGACGCGGTCCAATAGATCAAATTCTAGGAAGGGGTCTAGTGCGTCTGAAAAGGCTCCGTAAGAGGCCCGATGATTTTCTATGGAAGGTGCGAAATTAAGGACGTCAAATACACCAGGAGAGACAGCAATAACGCGATCATCGATGGCGGCAGTCAGCCAAGCGGTTACCCCACGTTTAGAAAAACCAGAAACGACAAATTCAGTGATACTTACTGTGCCATTCGTTGCGATAGGCACAAAGGCTTGCACAACATCCATAGCCCGTACAGCACTTTTGACCATTGGTAAATAAGCTGGCCAATCGTAATCGCCAGTACGAGTTGCTTTATCAAACGTAAATGCTACTAGTCTGTCTTCTTTTCGTGGGTTGTCCGGGTCATCGGCGAACACCAACGGCTGATTAGGGACCTGTTGGATTATGCTGACCACAGTACCGGATGCAGTTGCGAATAATGCGAGTGCTTGCGCTTCTTCTGATGCCAAGTCTGGTAGGCCGTCATCATTATCGCCGCCCGAAACGAACATCAAACTTGTGCTGGAAAGCACAGTATCAGGCACGGCTATCGTTAAGAAATGCTGCCATAAAGTGCGGTCGACCTCTTCGAGGCTACGCCATTGTTGCGAAGTTACTTGTAGAACGTAAATGGTGAGACCTGGAAACGGTACTTGAGCAATCGGTGTAAAGTTAAATGCCGAATCTGGCTTATTAACGTAATCCTCAAGTGCGGTTTCCGGACTTGCCATGACGTTGTTGACGCCAATCGCGCAAATGCAGATAAGCAGAAACATGAACCTAATGGGTTTCGAGATCGAGTAAGGCATAGTCGAGGCTCCTTTCGCAAGAGGTCTGGAATTAGTTCGGCAGGAAGTAATTCCTAATAGGAACGCCAAGGAAGAAAATTCGGTAGCGGCCCCTCGGAGGTCCTCACAAACTTGTACTGACCTGATCAGAGACAGCGAACGGCGGCTATTTGACGACAGAACAGCCACTTGCCACTCCAACAATCAGTGGTGCAACTTTCGTTTGCAAGCCGTTAATTCAGTTTGCGTATTGCCAATGTTGGCGTACCACTATCGACGCAAATTTCCATCTGTCAAGTTCTGATATACCGAAGTCGGTGATACCTGTCGCTAGATGCAAACACCCTGATCGCGGATTACTCGCGGCTGATAACCAAACCTTAGCTTGGTTTTATGACACAAGCAGTTGATTCTTTGTTAGGCGGGCACAACTTAGGCCAGTCTATTTTCTATTTTCATAGTACGAGAGTAGGCTAATTGGTTGGCTTGCTAATATTGATGCATAGTTATTCTTTTCCCGAAAGGAGTATTTATTGCCACGCTTAATTCAGATATGGTCTAAGAGATCTGGATCTAGTCTCCAATGAAAGACCAGATTTGCGCAAGTATTTCCTTTATTCGTCCGCCACACGAGAAATGCACCAACCATGACTGACATCGCAAAGCATCCAAGCCTGACAATTATGAGGCCCCACACCATTTGATCGTGCGTGATCCCTTCCGGTAGGTCTGCAGCCAATGACACAGGTTGAGACATGAGATCCCAGTACTCTCCAGATAACGCCCAGATTGTAGTCGCCAACAATGACACGAGTACCCACGCCCAATACGCAGAGCGCAGCCAACGGATATTGACCGGTCTTTGAAACGGTGGCTGAGAATATGGCTGTGTTGGGTCACGCGCTTCCGTCACTGTGGTTGCCTAACGCTTGAGTTAAGCCGCGCCGCGAAGCGGCGTCGGCTTGAACGAGGAGTTAGACGGCGCTCTCGGCTTTAGGCCATTCCCACGCATACCACACGACTAATGCAGTAAGTACAGTTTCAATAGCTGCGAAAAACTTGTAGAAATACCAGCCAACCAGGTATGTGAACAAAGCCGTCAACAAAATGAAGAAGGCCCCGAACACGATGTTGAGAATTTTGTTGTAGCGGGCGGCAGTGCGACTGACAGAAATATCGTGAGGCTCGGGATTGCCATCAATATGGATGTTCCCACGCTCGGCACCGACTATTCGAAAGCCCAAATCTGAACGGCAGCTTTCATCCGAAGCGGTCGTTCAAATGATCGCGAATACTAAATTCCGACAGATAGCAATCGGCCAAGAGCGGACCTTGAGCTGGAGAGCCCTTGTAAATTTCCCGGACAATCAGCACCATTTCGTCCTATGACCGAACAAAGTAACTCATTGCCGATTTCAACTGCAATTCGCGATTTCATAAGGCTGGAATCCGCTAGCGGCATCCTTCTGTTAGCTGCTGCGATTATCGCGATGCTGGTCGCGAATTCTCCACTTGCCGATCTCTATAGCGCGTTATTGGATACAACCGTCGCATTTCAGATTGGCGCATTGTCGATCGACAAGCCCCTCCTGCTTTGGGTTAACGACGGTCTTATGGCGGTGTTCTTCTTTCTCGTTGGACTTGAGATCAAACGGGAAATCATGGAAGGCGAGCTATCGTCGTTTTCCCAGGTGGTCCTTCCCGGTATGGGTGCTCTCGGTGGCATGGCCGTTCCCGCTG
>JAOTYS010000066.1 GCA_029861795.1 Gammaproteobacteria bacterium
ACTTTCTCCCCAGCCCCGATCTAACACTTCTGCAACCAGGTCTTCCGGCAACATCATGTGCATACTGCCGTCATACGGTGGGTGGACGTGGGCAAATTCGTTACCCCGCATGAAAGCCTCGGCACATCCGTGGCCACCTTCCTCTTGTAGCCACAGAGCTTCGGCGTCAGGGACCGAGATGATGCTCGGGCGCCGTTCAACAAACGGGAAATCGAAGGCCCGGTCCTTTAGGTTCTTGTAAATCTCGGGCGGAGGGTTCTGATCAAGTTGCTCATGAGGGAGACCGTAGTTGGTCTTGGGTTTGTCCCCAAGTCGCTGTGGCAATGCGAGCATGATTTCACCTCGTAGGGGTCGTGAACATTATACCCATTCCGGAGGAGTTGAGCAGCGGCGCACTTCTCGGCGTTGTCCCACTCAGCTGCTCGCAGGATCGCGTCCGATCACTTATGCATTATTTCATCGAACCAATGCTTAGATCTTCCATAGAAGATGTTTCGCTCTTGTTCCTACGGCGTGCCAACCACCTGAAAAAATAGCCACGCGGTGCCTCTGTGCCTGTAACCAGATAATGCAGCGTATGCGGATTGTTCAGGGTCGCCGTCAATAGCATTTCGCTTCGTTCTGTTCCGCAGAACAGGATTTCGTCGCCGCGGCGTACCGGTTCATCATTGCCCGGCAGCATAAGCCGCTTAGCCTTACGCTGAATGGCTAACGGCACGCAAGCGAGAGAACCATTTATATCATATGGATTCCGTATCAGGTCGCCGAGGGTCAAGCTTCTGTCGGCGTCGAAGAAATCGATGGGTGCTGCCGCTTCCTCTCCGCATAAGTTGATCCGCCAAAGGTGTGGCGTCTGCTCGCCAATGACCGCCTGCAATCGCTGTATAACCTCGTCTGTCTTCTGCTCTCCCTGTTCCCCCAAATAGTCAATCAGCATCTGAATCTGCGGGGAAATTAGCAGTTTCAGGATCCGTCTTGCTGTGGTCAGGTTAGACTGCAAGATCAAACCTGCGCGGGCGGCGTCGAATGCCAATTGGTTTTCGTGGTAGTTCTGCCGCACTATGGCAAAAACATTTGGGTTTAATACTTGGGCACTCATCAGGATGCTCAGGTTATCCGTATCCCTATCGGTGCCAGCGACAATGCCGGCCACGTGCTCGATTCCCGCTTCTTTGAGTGTGTTCCGATTGGCGTGCCCATGAATGAATCGTTCTGCTCCCGCAGCTTCCTCAACATCGGGATCGATGATGACTGGATGTATGCCCTGATTCACCATGTACTTGTGCAACCATTGCCCCATACGGCCGTAGCCGCATAGGATCCAGTCGCCAGTGGGGATATTTAACGCGCGCCCAAGGAGAACGCCGTGTGCTCGCACCAGCCAACTATTCAGGTTGTGGAGGTGGGGTGCCGTGATCGCCATGCTGAGAAGTTGGGCAAATATCTCAAACGGGTCGACCACGGTCACATCTTCCAGCGTATTCAGGTGCTCCTGATGCTGCGGCGAAGTAGAGCGACAGATTATCCGCACTTTCGGGTTCAAGAACCTCGCCATGATTGTAATTTTTAGATTGATATCCTCGTTATTTGTAAGAATTACGACCGCCTTGCAGTTGGGATGTTTCACCCCCGCATCGACCAAGTGCTTGGGAATACTCGGGTCGCCACACAAACCCGGCATTTTGATCCGGTAATCGCGCAGTGCCAGCGCCTTGATGCGTTCAGGATCCGCGTCGATCACCACCGCCCCGAGATGATGGTCGCTGAGCCCGCGGGCCAGCAGACTACCGGTGTCACCAAAGCCACATATGATGAAAAACGGTTCCGAGATCCGCTTCACGAGCTGCGCAAACCGGTACTCATTGAGCGCCTGGATGAAATGCGGATTTTGCACCAGGCGAATGACTGATCCGATCGCGTACAACCAGGCGACCACACCCATATAGAGACATAAGATCGCCCACAGCCTTTGCTCATCGGTGAACTCGGTCGGTATCTCACCGAAGCCAGTGGTAGTCGCCGTGTAGGTAAAAAAGTAGAACGCGTGAAACAGGCTCATGTACTCTGGATTACCGGCGACGTCCCTGCCGGGAATCAGCGCCATGCCGGTAATGCCGACTGCATACGCGACAACCAGCGCGAAGACGGGTCTGCGCATATAGCGCAGCACCACCATAGTCACTCGATCGAGTTCTGATGTCGTAGCCATGATGTCACTTAACGACGCGACATGAGCGTGTCTCCGATCAGTATCACTACAGATACTATATTTGCCAGTAGCGCGCCACCGGCCAGAGAAACAATGTTCGCCATCGACTCGGAGTTCGGACCTAACGGGGTGTCACTTTCCGCCACGATCCATAAGACACGTGCGGAGATTAACAACAGATCGGCGACTAGACTTGCGGCCAGAAGCAGTGCACCGACCTGCGAGCGATCACCCAGCTTTAAGCCTGTCGCGATGAGGTTAACGAGGATGGCGATGGTGAGAATCCAAACATTGTGGTGGGTCCGATCGTCGATTTCTCCCATGACGAAGACAAAGTTGAACGTCAACGAGAGAATGATAAATAATCCGAATATGACCCGTTCCAGGTTCATGTCTAGTCCTCAGAGGCCTTGGATAACCTGAGCAGAATACTACTCACTGGACGGTCCGTCATCTCCGCGCAGTGTAAGGGTTCTTCACTCGCTATGTTTCGCGTCATTGCTACCTCCTCCGGTGGCCATAATGTCGCCGGCAACGCAGTGTGCGACAGCGGGTTGGTCGTGGATCTCTCGTCGATGGATGGCGTTCGTGTCCAAGGTGGACTTTTGGCCCGCTAGGTGTTCGAGAGCGGCCGTTGGCACATTGGCGCTCCGATGTGTCCACCCATGCCATGGCTGCAAATCGGTAACCTCTACCATGCCTGACCCCAGGAGTCCCTGCAGCAGGGCTCCAACATTATCAAGATGGTCAGCGCGCCATCTCCGTCCGTATAACCTTCGCGGCAATGTAACTTGTTGCCGCAGAAAGTGAAGCCGTAGTACAGACAGTGCTTTTCGGACTTGGTCAGTTCGACAAACTTTTCCAAATACGAATTAACAGGGGTCAAGTAAAACTGGTATGATATTTTTCATCTCGTCGTAACAATTGAAAAATGAAGGGGAAGATTATGGCCTATACCGACTGGATGATTCGTACCAAGCAGATCGGTACGTGCAGCTGCGATTACGGCTGCCCATGCGAGTTTAACGCTCCTCCAACCCGTACGCCGTGCGAAGGAGTCATGGCTTTAGAAATTACGGAAGGCCATTACGGCGACGTTCGGTTGGATGGACTACGAGTAGCAGGTGCTTATCGATGGCCTGGACCCGTGCATGAAGGTCATGGGACTTGGTGGAGCATCATCGACCCACGTGCCACGGAAGAACAGCAGCAAGCGCTGTTTACAATCCTTGGTGGACAGGATCAGGAGCCGACAACTGCGTTTGCTATTTATGCCTCTACCATCGAACACGAACCAGACCCTATCTACGCAGAAATCGAATTCGAGTGGGATCTTGACAATGCAACTGGTCGTTTCGGAGTACAGGATGTTCTCGGAGCTGGAGTTGAACCGATTCGAAATCCGGTAACCGGCGCGACCTATCGTGCTGCCATCAAGTTACACGACGGGTTTGAGTTCCGCGAGGGCGAGATGGCGAGCAGCACATTCTGGAGTAAGGGTGAACTCGATCAGAAACATAAAAATTGCTACGGCGTACTAAGCTACGTGACCTATGGCCCCAATGGCATCATTGACGAGCAAAGTCACCCACGAGCGATTGCCTAATCTCGGCGAGATCCAAAACTTAGCCCAAGATACCGAAAGCAAGATCTTACCGATAAAACTTCTCAGACCTGACAACTTGCTAACGAGAACCCCATTAGGCGAACTCTTGAAATAGAATTCAGGAAAGGGGTTTGAATTCCTACTCTTCCCCCAGCCCCACTACATTAGAATTAGTTCGTTCTCTGGTAAAATCCGGCTGGTCAAAATCGACCTGTCGATCTCCGTGCTACCAGCAATTTCTGCAGCGGCAGCTATCCCATCGTAAATAAAAGGAAAGCGAGAAACCGCATGGAAACTGAGTACGAAACGGTTCCAAAACAAGATCGATTTGATCCAAAGGGCGGTAAAACAACTATGAAAGCAGTTGTCACCACCGGCAACGGCGGATACGACAAGCTCGATTACCGCGAAGTCGCCGTCCCGACGCTTGCGCCGGGCGAGGTCCTACTGCAAGTCCTCGCCGCCGGCGTGAATAACACCGAAATCAATACACGCCTTGGTTGGTACTCATCCAATGTCACAACGGGTACAGACGATGCGGCAGCTGCGGAAGCAGAGAAAGCGACAGCAAAGGCCGACGGGGGGTGGAACGAGGCGACGCCGTTTCCTTTCATCCAGGGCACAGATTGTTGCGGCCGTGTTGTTGCCATCGCGCCTGGCGGGGACGAAAGCACCATCGGTTCGCGCGTACTAGTGCGGTCGTGTATGCGCCGGTCGGGGTTTGAGTCCATGGACCATATCTGGATGGGTTCCGATTTCGACGGCGCATTCGCCCAATTCGTGAAAGTACCCGCCGGGGAGGTTTTTGCGGTGAACTGCGATTGGAGCGATGTCGAGCTTAGCACGATCCCGTGCGCCTACGGCACGGCTGAGAACATGGTGCATCGCGCGAAGGTGTGTAAGGGCGAGCATGTGTTGGTGGCTGGAGCGTCGGGCGGTGTCGGTTCGGCCGTCGTGCAACTGGTGAAGCGGCGTGGCGCCACAGTGACTGCAATCGCGGGTAAGGCGAAGATGGAGCAAGTTCGATCTATTGGACCAGATGGTGTCGTCGAGCGTGGCGACGATGTCGTTGCCAGTCTCGGCGAGAACTCTGTGGACGTCGTCGTTGACAACGTGGCGGGACCGGCCTTTGGAGGCATGCTGAAAGTGCTGGTGCGAGGGGGGAGATATGTATCCTCTGGTGCGATCGGCGGCCCACTCGTGACGCTCGACATGCGCACCTTCTATCTCAAAGACCTGACGCTCGTTGGCTGCACTGCGTGGGACGAGCCCGTTTTCCCAAACCTCATTTCCTACATCGAGTGCGGCGAGGTGCGGCCGCTTGTAGCGAAGACGTTTCCGCTCGAACGAATTGCGGACGCGCAGCGTGAGTTCCTCGAGAAGAAACATTTCGGGAACTTCGTCTTGATTCCGCCGCAGCTGGATGATTCAGATACGAACCTCTAATTTCTAATGTAATCAGCACGATGTTACGGCACGGAATCAGCGCTTACCGCCAGTCTGTAGGAGCACGGGAGCCCGACAGTGACGTTCCGCGCAACCTGAGATATGCTCACGCACACTCCCGCGACTCAACATTGGTCGGGGTCGCGTTCATATATGAGTGCGACCGGAATGATGCTGTCACTGAAACCCGCCGTTTTCGCCATCATCTTGGCCATTGGCCCGTCATGGGCGACGGCCGGAGAGGTTCGTAGCGATCAACGCACTGCGAGCGCAGCGTTGGGGCGAGAGATTGCCTACACCATATACCTTCCGGACGGCTACTCAGAACCGAATGCGCGGTTCCCGGTGATCTACGTGCTTCATGGCTTTGGCGCCGGTCAGCGCGAGTGGTTTCATGGCGGACGGCTGAAAGAGACGCTCGATCGCCTGATCGAAGCCGAGGAGATCCGTCCTGTCATTGCGGTCGCACCTGCGGCGGGGAAGAGTTGGTATGTCGATAGTGCGGATTATGGGGGGCCGGGCGACTACGAGACGGCGATCGTGCACGACCTAGTGATGGCCATTGATCGCCACTATCCGACGATTGCCGACCGGGCACATAGGGCAATCGCAGGTATTTCCATGGGCGGGCATGGTGCACTCCGGTTCGCTTTTGCGCATCCAGACCGTTTCTCGGCCGTCGCGGCGCTGAGCCCCGGTATCTGGAAGCCCGGCGGTGTGTCCTGGAGTCTCAGCCCGCAGTTCGATCCCCCGGAAGAACGTGAGAAGTGGTTCCCACGTACCACGGGCGAGACTTTCGATTTGGCAACCTTCAACGCACAGTCTCCGTTCGCGTTGGTGGCAAACGTCGCAACGTATGAATTCCCTCCGCGAATACTGATCGCGGTTGGCAACGATGACTATTGGAGCCTTCAAGACGGTGCACTCGAGATGTATCTCGATCTGCGGGCTCACGGTCTGAAACCCATGCTGCGCGTCGCCGACGGTGATCACAGCTGGAAGTTCTGGCGACCGATTGTCGATCATGTTCTGCGCTTCCTCAACGATGGCTGGCCTAACCCCGAGAATGGCTGAGGTTGCGTTGGACTACCGCGACACAGCAGTCGAATGACCGGTTATTTCATGTCTGGGATTTTGTTCGGGATGACCTGGGTCAATCCGTTCTGGCACGATGTCGAGTTTCAATAACCAGATACTTAAGGGCGATAGGCCACCCAGACACAGCTGAGCGAAGGGATAACCGTTATCGGTTCGGATCACCAAATCACACGCTCTGTTGCCACCATCCCGCTCACCCCTGAGGACATAGCCGCGTCCACGGGTGCTATGCGTTGATTGCTAAGAACTAGGGCAAAGGTCGGCGGTATCGTCACCGATCTATAATGAACGTGAGCCTGTCCATGACAGTTGGCAGGTCATATCGCGGACGTTATGCAATCCAAACCAGGTTCTCCGACACTTCGTCTAACCACAGTAACTCACTGGGGCAATTGCCCTCCCCCATGGTTAAAGATACGACAAAAAATCAGTGAGTTGCTGCTCCTTTGATACTCGTTACTTTAACCGGTTTGCTCGTCTATCGATGACACGGTCGATTCTCGTTTACTTTGCGATAAGTCGTTTTTACCGAACACTCGAAAGATTCTCAGTCGTTACAAAGGATATTGACCTTGGTGACGGCACGTTGAACGGCGTCATCGGTTTCCGCATCCAGCAGTTCTTCCTTGGCCGCCAGGCATTCTTCGGCCTCTTCGTGAAATTCTTCCTGGAGATCCGCGGGCAAACTGGCAACTGGCGTTTCACAGGCCGAAGGCGACATCCGGCGGAGATTGGCCGTGCCCTTACCGGCCTGTTCCACGGTGACGCAGTCGCCAATCCGCACCTCGGTCTGATCGGTCACCACTCGAACGCTACCGCCCGCGGTCTGCACGGTGTACGCCATTCCCCGCCCACCGGTGGTAGCGCCCCCTATAGCCGCGCCAGTCGCTGCGCCAAGGGCGCCATACTTCCGCTTCTTCTTACCCGATCTGCCGCCCTGGCTCGCATAGCCTGCAATGCCGCCGATCAACGCGCCTTTACCCGCGGCCGACTCAAGCTTCACCTGTTCCGCACTGACCACAATTCCGGTCTGCACCGTCGTCGCGGTGCCTTTCTTGTTCTGAGCCCATGCCGATCCAAAGGCGAGCGAAAACAAAACTAGGATCAGGATGGTGATGGTGCGTTGTACTCTAAAGGTCATCTGCGTTATCTCCATGTGTTATCGGGAACGTACACGTGTTGGGTGAGCGTGTTAGAACGGCACTGCACTCTGCGTATGGAGCCCCATCGGCTTTCACCGTCGCGAGGCGCCACTGCCGATATTAGCAGGTAGTCGGCGGCACCAGCTAATGCTTTGTCTTGCCGATCGCTTTCGGCCACTGTTCGCCGAACTTGATCGGTCAATATCGGGCTCCACGCGCAAAGCTGCATCGGTACTCCCTTTTCGCGCTTTTCTACTGCATCCCCGCGGAATCCGTGTCAAGGTTCTGCATCAACCCGTCCATCGCCTTCTGCATGCTCAGCGATTCCGCGCGTTGACGTGGTGGAAAATCCTTCAGACTCTGGATGTGCTCACCAATGACCCCCTGTGCCGGGATTAAGGTCCACAGTTTTTCGGCAAACAGCTTGCGGCCCATATAGCCCCATTCGGGTGAATGCGGGTCAAATAGCTCCATCGGGTCCATCCGGAGATTGAAGAGGTAGGGTACTCGAGGATAGACCAGCGGGTCCCACCACAGGCCTTCCTCCTTGATCGCGAACGACATCTTCCAGTCTCCGACGCGCACACCGGTCAGGTCCGACTCATCGTAATAGAAGTACTGGTTGCGGGCAGATTTCTCGGCCTTGCCGGTCCAGTGATCCAGGTTGTTGACGCCGTCTAGGTGCACCTTGTAAGTCGTGTCGCCGATCTTCTTACCCTCGAGCAGTTCTTGCTTGATGTTGGTCTCACCGGCGGCTGCAGCGAGCGTCACGTATAGGTCCTCGTGGCTCTGGATTCCGTTTGAACTGCTTCCCGCCGGAATGTTGCCTGGCCAACGCACTACTATGGGAACACGCACGCCGCCTTCCCAGGTCGTGCCCTTCTCACCCCGGAAAGGTGAATAGCCACCGTCCGGCCAGAACAACAGCTCGTAGCCGTTGTCGGTCGAATAGACGACGATGGTGTTGTCGGTGATGCCAAGGTCGTCCAGCTTTTTCAATAACCGACCGACCTGCTCGTCATGCTGGATCATACCGGCTCGGTAGACATCGATCTCCGGGCGGCCTTCATCCACGGCCTTCTGGATGTATTCCTGTGGTACGTGCGTCCAAATGTGCATCCGGGTGGGGTTAAACCAGACGAAGAACGGCTTGTCTTCATCGACCGCCTTGTCAATAAATTGCTCGGCCGCCTCGAGGAACTCCGATCCACGGTCTTCATGCGTTCGCGGGTCAACGGGCCGCTATTCTCGCAGCGCTGCTTGCCCATCGGGCCGAATTTCGGATCGTCTGTGGGGTCATCGGTATCCGTCGCCCAGCAGTGCAGCACGCCGCGCGGACCGAACTTCTCCATGAAGGCAGGATTCTTCACGCCCGGGTAGTCGAGTTGCTCCGGTTCTTCCTCGGCATTGAGGTGATACAAGTTGCCGAAGAATTCATCAAACCCGTGTACGGTGGGCAGGAACTCATTGCGGTCGCCAAGATGGTTCTTGCCGAACTGACCACTGGTATACCCGAGTGGCTTCAGCACCTCTGCCAGCGTCGGGTCTTCTTTCTGCAATTCGAGCGTGGAGCCGGGAATACCAATTGTGGTCATGCCCGTACGGATGGGGAATTGCCCGGTGATGAAAGCGGCTCGACCCGCGGTGCAACTCGGTTGGGCATAGTGGTCGGTGAACAACATGCCTTCTTTGGCGATGCGGTCGATGTTGGGCGTTTTGCCCATCATGCCGTGGGTGTAGGCACCATTCATGTGCCTACATTTGCAAAAAAGGCTTTAACAGTGGTCAGATAGTTGTCCGGTTTCTCCAGGTGGGCAAGGTGTGAACAATCATCGAACACCTGGAGTTTGGCGCCTGAGGTCATAGCTGCAAAGTCTTTGCACGCGGCAGGTGAAGCCTCGTCGAACTCACCGCAGGTATACATCGTCGGCACCGCAATTCGCGATAGCCGTGTGTCGCCATCGTAATTTTTAAGGGACCCTGTCGCGGTAAATTCAGCGGGGCCCCACATCGCTTGGTAGAGATCGTAATTGAACAGTTGGAAAGACTTTTCGATCTCCCAAGGCCATGGATCCATACGACACAGATGGCGCTTATAGAACACCATCACAGCGTCCTGGTAGTCGTCGCTGAGGTAAGTGCGCTGCGCCTCATGTTTATCCAACGTTTGCTGAATCTCCTGGGGAAGCTGCTTGCGGTACTCGGTACAGTCCGCGATCCAGCGTGGTGTGTTGATTACCGGGCTGGCTAACACCAAGCCATTGAGCCCCTGCGGTTGAGTCATTGCATATTCAGCGGCGATGGTTCCCCCCCATGAGCTGCCCAATATCAAGATTCGGTCCAGGTTGAGCCAACGACGCAGTGAGTCGATCTCACCGACAAAGCGTTCCACGGTCCAGTTTGCTGGATCATTTGGGCGCGAAGAATTGCCGCTATCGAGTTGGTCATAGAAGATGACCGGTCGTTGTTCGGCGAGCTCCACCAAAGACAGAAGATAATGGTGGGACAACCCCGGGCCGCCGTGAATGACAATCAGTGGCGTTCGACCGGAGGAAAAGTGCCGGCGACCGTTCACCCGATACCAAATCGTTCCTCCGGGTGCGGGGCACACTCCTGCTTCCTCAGGATCAAACAACTTCTCGTAGTCGATCGCGAACACTATCCCCTCCCCTGGTGAATCCTGACTCAGCAACGAATGCGCGAATTGCTAGGATCATAAAGAGCTTTCAGGTGGAGTCTGGCGGGCACGCGTCGTGTGCGTACTTCCAGCTCATATTGGCCACTCTCAAGAAACTCTTTGGTTACGCCCTGTTGATGTCGTACATAACCGAGCCCGATATCTTTGCCGATGGTGTGCCCGTGCCCGGCCGACGTGATCCAACCGACGCGCTCATCGTCGCGGTAAATGGTTTCGCGCCCAAGCAAGATGGCGTTTGGGTCGTCCACGGTGAAGCCCACCAATTTTTTGTTGAGGGCTTCAGCTTGTTTCGTAGATAGAGCCTGTTGTCCATTGAAAAGTATGGATTTATTAAGATCGACTGCAAATCCAAGACCGGCCTCAAATGGGGTATAGTCGGGACCGATATCGCTGCCCCAAATGCGATAACCCTTCTCCAGGCGTAATGAGTCAATCGCACGATATCCAGCGTCTTTTAGTTCGAACGCATCACCTTGGGCTTTTAGGGTGTCGTACACGTGGGTCAAGTATTCGGCCGGGATATGTAGCTCCCAACCGAGCTCGCCGACAAAAGTCACCCGCAGCGCACGTACCGGTGCGCCGCCGATATAAACTAACTTCCAGGTGCCGAAGGGAAAACCATCATTGCTAAGGTCGCCTTCGGTTACGGTGTTTAGTAGATCCCGTGCTCGTGGACCCATGACTGACAAGGTGCCATACGCGGAGGTTACATCTAGCAGCGATATTTGCTCCTGCGGCAAGATGTTGCGCTTGATATGAGTGAAGTCGCGGATCGCGAAACCGGTGCCGGTCACAATGTAAAATTCGTCATCGCTGATGCGAGTGACGGTGAGATCACATTCGATCCCTCCCCTGTCATTAAGCATTTGGGTGTAGTTGATCTTGCCCGGAGGATGCCCCACATTCGCCGCACAAATGCGTTGTAAGCACGCCTCTGCATCACGCCCCACCAAAGTGAACTTGGCAAAGTAGCTCACATCGAACAAGGCCACTGCCTCGCGACAACTGCGGTGCTCTTCGGCCACATGCTGAAACCAGTTTTGGCGACCAAAACTGTGTTGGTCCTTGGGCTCAACCCCAGCGGGTGCGAACCAGTTTGGGCGCTCCCAACCGGATTTCACTCCGAAGCACGCACCGTTTTCTCCAAGTCGATGGTAGATGGGGCTACGCCGAAATGGTCTCTCCGCTTGGGTCTCGTCAAAAGGCCAGCCCATGGCATAGTGGCGCCCCTGACCTTCCAATGCGCGAATACATACCTGCCGATCTGACCCGTGATACCCACTAAAGCGTCTTATGTCCGCGGCAAACAGATCAAACGGCGGCCCGCCCCCTAGAATCCACTCGGCTAAGGCTTTGCCGGCGCCACCGCCACTGGCGATGCCGAAGGAATTGAACCCTGCGCCAACAAAAAAATTGCGGACCTCGGGCGCTTCGCCCAGGATAAACATTGTGTCTTCAGTAAATGACTCGATGCCGTTGAACCAGGTTTTTACCCCCGCTGTTTCCAGCGCCGGGATGCGCTTGATGCCAGCGCGCATCAATGGTTCGAATTGCTCGATGTTTTCCTGCATCAGTTTGAATTCGTGATCGGGCGGTATCGGCGTCTCGAGATAGGGAATTGGATTGAGCTCGTAACCACCAAGGGCCAGCCCACCAACCTCCTCTTTAAAATAGGTCAGGTGGTCCGGATCGCGCAGTGTCGGCACATGTCGCGCTAAGCCCTCGATCTTCTCAGTGACTAGATACTGATGATGCGAAGGCTGAAGTGGGACATTTACACCAGCGAGGCGGCCGACTTCGCGAGCCCAGATGCCGGTGCAGTTCACCACGGTTTCGCATTTGATGTCGCCGTGATCTGTCGTCACACCGACCACTGACCCGTTCTTTACGGTGAAAGACTTTACTCTGACGCCTTCAACAATACGCACACCTTGATCCCGCGCACCTTTTGCCAGCGCCATGGTGACATCGGCCGGATTGACCACGCCGTCGCTGGCTACAAACGCCGCGCACACCAGATCATCCACGTTCATGATGGGGAACAGATCTCGTGCTTCCGTCGGCGAGAGCATCTCCATCTCCAACCCGAATGAGCGTGCCATGGTCGCTGCGCGCTCGTACTCCGCACGTCGATCTTTGTTGCAGGCGAGTCGTAACGAACCATTCCTGACCCATCCTGTGGCTTGGCCAGTCTCCTCCTCCAACCTAGAGTAAAGCTCGACGGAATGACCCAGCATCCAAGTGATATTTGCGCTGGAACGCAACTGCCCGACGGCGCCCGCGGCGTGCCATGATGAGCCCGAGGTGATCTTGTGCTTCTCTAATATGATGACGTCGTGGCAGCCGTTTTTGGCCAAATGATAGGCTGTCGAGCAGCCGATAATCCCCGCGCCGATGACGACGACGCGTGCCTGGTCAGGTAGCGTTGTATTCATACCTATCAACTCATAATTCTAACCATCGAATTCCGATTTCCACTGAGCCCAGTTGCGCTCAAATCGGTCGCGATTGAGATTGGTGTAGCCTTCGTATCCTTGTTCCTGATCGGGATACAGTTCTGCCATACTTGCCGCCACGGATTCAGCGTCGAGCTCTGATGTGACTTCCTGCACCATGCCCCACAAATACTCACGTAGATTTATCGAGAGTTTGAAGGCGTTAAACTCGCGACGCAGCTCATCACTAACCGCTCCATAGTAGGACTTGAGGATTTGTTCTTCGGTCTGCTCAGTGGCATCCGCGTTGGCGCCGACCCCAACGATGTCGAACAGCGGATGCCCATAGCCGCCATAGTCCCAGTCGATCAACCAGACATTGCGGGAGCCATCGAACATCATGTTTTGCGGGACCACATCGTTGTGTGTGAAAACCGGGGTGTAAGGTCGCACCGCGGCTTCCAATCGACCGGCGACTCGTTTGAGTTCTGGAAGCTCGTTTTTTAGGCGCGACTGTTTTTCCATTCCGACATCGGCGTAGTGACGCGCCACCTGAAACGGCCAGAAGTAAGTAAGCGGTCCTTGAATACTTGTGGAGCCGCCGTGTAGTCGCTTCAGGCATGCAACGATCTTTTCGATATTTTCAGACTCTGCAATATCTTTGGGCGTAAGACAACCGCCGTCAAGGAAATCCACGACCGCCATTGAAGATTCGCTGTAATGCAGCTTCGGTGTCACGCCAATGTTAGAGGCTGCCTTCATCGAACTCTGCACCGCAGTCTGAACGATACCATGCACCAGGATGTCGGAACCGATGCGCGCAACATACTTTTTCTTATCTGCGTCGGTGACCGTAAAGCTCTTGTTGCACAATCCTCCCACCAAGGGCTCTATGGTCACCTCTGTGTTCCACATAGGGAGGTCACCGATGTACTCTGTGAGACGCTCATCGGTCCAGTCTGGTTGGATCATCTTTGAATCACTCCTGGGTACAGTTCTAGTTATGACGGGGTGCCGAGGTATAGTTCCGCTGAACCCGAATCGGTTATCGTATCATCCCTAGTCTGATGGGTCTTAGTGCTTTGAAGCGGTTTCGCGCGGTGCAGCCTTATCATGTATCATGATTCAGCTGCGGGCACTCGGATCATGGTGATTGGAATGCCGAGCGGACGGCACTCTGAACGACCCTCGATATAAAGATACTTCGAATCTATCATGAGTCCCACCAGTTCAAGTGAGGTCCTTGTTGTCGGGGCGGGTATTGCTGGTGCTGGTGCGGCGTTTTTCCTAGCCGAGTGGGGAGTTAATGTCACGCTAGTAGAGCGTGAACATCCTGCGTCGGGACCCACGGGTCGATCCTCGGCTGTGCTGCACGCATTCTATCTAATGCCTGAATTGTCATTGCTGGCCGCGCGCGGCATCGACATTCTCCGACAAATTCCAGATCTGACTGGCGGGACCGCAGGATTTAATGCGATCGGCACGCTTTGGGGTGCGGGTCCCGAAACGGCGAAGGAGTTCCGTGAGGCAGCCCAACGCATCAGCAAACAGGGTTGCGAGATTGAGGCATTGGAGGCGAGTGAACTTCCCAAGATCGCGCCAAACTTCAACTGGGACGGCATTGAGATGGCGGTCTGGGAGCCGACTTGCGGTTATGCGGATTCGTACAGCGCGACCAATGCGCTGGTTAATGGCGCACGAGATCGCGGCGCCAAAATCAAGCTTAATACACCAGTGACCCGACTGGTCGTCGAGCATGGTCGGATCCAGGGAGTCGAGATCGAAGGCGGAGAAACGATTGGCGCGGATATCGTGATCGCCGCAGCAGGCGTGTGGACTAAGCCGCTGCTAGCCCAAGTTGGTGTCGACCTCCCGTTAACGATCGAGCGGCACCCACATGCGGTGGTTGACGCGATTGGTTTTGCACGCAAAGTCATGCCGGTTTGCTGGGTCGACGATGCGTTGATGAATTATGGTAGACCCGAAGGCGGCAATAGTCTTATCTTGGCGAGCTGGTCGGGCGGTGGCACCGGTGTTCGACACGACGACACCGAGAGGGGCAAGCAGGTTAGTGATCCCGAGGCCTATAACGAGGGTATGGAGACAGACGAAGCGACCGCGACGGTCGAAACTTTTGTGCCGCGCATTCCAGAAATCGAACAACTCGGTATCCGTCCAGGTTACTCCGGTCTCTACGATATGAGCCCCGACGACAATCCAATCATCGACGCTGTTCCCGGTGTGGAAGGATTATTTGCGGTGTGCGGTTCGAGCGGAC
>JAOTYS010000447.1 GCA_029861795.1 Gammaproteobacteria bacterium
TCCTTCATGGTTGGCGGGATCCTGTTGAACCAGTTTGACATCGTGGCAACGGTGACCGCGGCGGTTCTCGTGGCAGTGCTGGCGGTGTTATTCCAAACTACACGAATCGGCCGGGCATTGCGTGCAGTGGCGGACGACCATCAAGCGGCGCTGTCTGTAGGCATTCCGTTGAAGACTATCTGGGTCGTTGTCTGGGCGGTGGCCGGGATCGTGGCGCTGGTCGCCGGTATCATGTGGGGCGGCAAGAGTGGCGTGCAGTTCTCGTTGTCGTTGATCGCACTCAAGGCGTTACCAGTGCTAATCTTGGGTGGCTTCACCTCGATCCCTGGTGCCATCGTCGGTGGACTTATCATTGGCGTCGGCGAAAAGATCGCTGAAGTTTACTGGGGGCCTGCGCTCGGAGGTGCAATCGAGAATTGGTTTGCCTACATGCTTGCGATGGTGGTTTTGTTTTTCCGGCCGCAAGGTCTGTTTGGTGAAAAGATTATAGAGAGGATATAGGGCGTGCTTTACCGCGAAGCAGGACAGTTCAAGACGAGTTACGCCGCCGATCAGGCAATCTTCCCCATCGCTCAGGATAAGTGGGTCATCTTCTTGATCGTCGCCATTGCCTTCTTGGGTGTGCCACTGTTTGCTAACGATTACTGGTACAAAGCGATTCTCATCCCGTTTCTGGTCTACTCCCTAGCCGCTCTGGGGCTCAATATCCTTACCGGCTATGCCGGTCAGCTTTCGCTCGGCACCGGCGGTTTTATGGCAGTCGGTGCCTATTCCGCCTACAAGCTCGCGACCGCATTCCCGGAACTGAATATCATCGTTGTATTTCTGTTGTCCGGAGTGTTCGCGGCGGCGGTTGGAATTGTCTTCGGCATACCTAGTCTGCGAATCAAAGGTTTCTATCTCGCGGTGGCAACGCTGGCCGCCCAGTTCTTTCTCGTATGGTTGTTCAACCGAGTCGGTTGGTTCTATAACTACAATCCCTCTGGCACGATCAATGCGCCACCAAGAAGCCTGTTCGGCGTGCTGATCACCGGTCCGGCGGCCACACCCTCGGTGAAATACTTTACCGCCTTAGCCATGGTGATCTTGTTCGCCCTGTTAGCGAAGAACTTAGTGCGCGGGCGCATGGGGCGTTCCTGGATGGCGATCCGCGACATGGATATTGCGGCAGAAATCATCGGGATCAAACCCTTGCAGACCAAGCTGCTCGCCTTTGCGATTAGCTCATACATCTGCGGTGTGGCCGGGGCCGAGTTGTTCGCGCTACATCTGGGCAGCGTCGAGACCATCGCTTTTGACATTACGCTCTCGTTCCAAGTGCTGTTCATGGTTATCTTGGGTGGTCTGGGAAGCATCTCTGGAAACTTCCTTGGGGCTGCCTTCATCGTGCTTCTGCCGATTCTGCTCACCAACGTCTTTGTCGGGGGAATGGGGCTGCAAGCGGCCACCGCGAAACACATCGAGTTCATTGTGTTCGGTAGTCTAATCATTCTATTCCTGATTTTTGAGCCCCAGGGTCTGGCCCGGTTGTGGCAGATCGTAAAGGAGAAGCTCAGGCTGTGGCCGTTCCCTCATTGAGGATGACATGGGGCGAGTTTGAGTTGCTCGCGTAGGTTTACCTGTCGTGGACCGTCTGATACGCTCATTTAACTTAAACAAGACTGGAGGATAGGGTATGCGTCTCAAACATATATCTGTGAGTCTGGCTGCGGCGGCTTTTCTGGCTGCGCCGTTCGCCATTAGCCCGGCTGCGGCCGAAGGCGAAATGGTGCTACCTTAGCTGGTATACCGAACCGGGGCCTATGCGCCCAATGGCATTCCCTTTGCCAACGGCGTGGCTGACTACATCACCCTGCTAAATCAGAACGGCGGGGTCAATGGCGTCAAGATCAATCTGATCGAGTGCGAAACCGGCTACAAGACGGACGTAGGGGTGGAGTGCTACGAGAAATTGAAGAACGAGGGCTCGACTGGCGCCGCGGTATTCAATCCTCTGTCAACGGGGATCACCTATCAGCTCATCCCCAAGGCCGCGGTCGACAAGGTTCCGGTGCACTCTATGGGCTATGGTCAAACGGCTGCGGCTGACGGCAGGGTGTTCAAATGGACATTCAACTTCCCGACCACCTACTGGAGTCAGGCTTCTGCCATTATCAAATATATTGGAGCCGAGGAAGGCGGGATGGAGAATCTGAAGGGCAAAAAGATTGCTCACGTGTTCCACAATAGTCCGTACGGCAAGGAAGCCAACCCAACGCTGGAAGTGCTCGCCGAGAAGTATGGTTATGAGCTCACTCTGCTGCCGGTAGACCATCCTGGCCAAGAACAGAAGGCGACCTGGCTACAGATTCGTCGGCTAAATCCCGACTGGGTCTTTATGTCGGGCTGGGGTGTGATGAATCAAGTTGCGATTAAGTCCGCAGCCGAAATCAACTATCCCATGGATCACTTTATAGGTAACTGGTGGTCTTCGACCGAGGCCGATGTCATTCCGGCGGGCGACGGCGCCAAGGGATACAAAGGCGCGACCTTCCATGGTGCCGGGACTGACTTCCCCCTTATCCAGGAGATCCTCAAACAGGTCTACGACGCGGGCGAGGGTGCCGGACCTCGTGAGGGTGTTGGCGAAGTGTTGTATAACCGCGGCGTGATACAGGCGGTGTTTACAACCGAGGCGATCCGCACGGCAATGGGTAAGTTCGGTGATAAGCCGCTCAGCGGCGAGGAAGTGCGCTGGGGCCTTGAGAATCTTGATCTTACCGAGGAGCGTCTGGCAGAGCTCGGGCTCGCCGGTTTCACCAAGCCAGTCAAGGTCACCTGTGAGGATCATGAGACCATGGGTCCGGTGTTAGTGGAGCAGTGGGACGGCAACAACTGGAACCTTGTCAGCGACTGGATAGAGCCCATGCGCGATGTGGTGCGGCCTATGATCGAGGAGGCGGCCGCAGCCTACGCAGCGGAGAACAACATCACCCCGCGTGATTGCAGTAGCGAATCCTGAGGCGGATTGATTCATCAGGCGGACGCCGTGGACCGTGAATGATGCCACCTGGGATATTGGTTCACTAAGCAAAAGCCGAGGACCATGAATGGTGTCACGGGGATAGTGGTTCACTAACGAAAAGTGGTGGACCATGAATGATGTCGCCCCTGGTGCGCTTCTTAGCGTCAATAACATCGAGGTCATTTATGACCACGTGATTTTGGTGCTCAAGGGAGTTTCTCTCGAAGTCCCCGAGGGGGGTATCGTCGCCCTCCTCGGGGCTAACGGCGCCGGTAAGACTACTACCCTCAAAGCGATCTCCAACCTCCTCGGGGCGGAGCGGGGGGATGTCACCAAGGGGTCAATCGAATTCCGCGGGGAACCCGTCCACAAGCTGTCTCCTTCCGATCTAGTAAGACGCGGCGTGACCCAAGTGATGGAAGGGCGACATTGCTTTGAGCATCTGACTGTAGAAGAAAACCTGCTCACCGGTGCTTACACCCGCAAAGATGGCAGGGCCGCGATTGCTAAAGACTTGGACAAGGTTTACGGCTATTTTCCCCGCATCAAGGAACGGCGCACGTCCCAAGCGGGCTATATCTCCGGTGGTGAGCAGCAAATGGTGGCTTTGGGCCGTGCGTTAATGGCCAAGCCATCGGTGATATTGCTGGATGAACCATCGATGGGGCTGGCCCCGCAACTTGTTGAAGAGATCTTTGAGATCGTAAAGCAACTCAATGAGCAGGAAGCTGTTACATTTCTCCTGGCGGAGCAGAACACCCACATGGCTTTGCGCTACGCGAGATATGGCTACATACTGGAGAACGGTCGTGTGGTCATGGACGGAGAAGCCAGGTCGCTCGGTGAAAACGAGGACGTCAAAGAGTTCTATTTAGGGATGAGTGGTGGCAATCGCAAGAGTTTTCGTGACGCCAAACATTATCGCCGTCGAAAACGCTGGCTAGCATGACGGTAGTCTAGACATCAAGATACTTGGTTGCTTCTAGGAGCCAATCGCAGGAGGACCTTCTAGGTCCGATCG
>JAOTYS010000448.1 GCA_029861795.1 Gammaproteobacteria bacterium
GATCTCGCTCGCTTTAACACCATCAACACAGTCAGCTTCGACCATCCCGATCCTTCTATTTTCACCGTGCTGACTTCGCCTTCTGATACGCCGGGCACTGCCAATTGCGATTTCGTGATTTTCCCACCGCGGTGGATGGTGGCCGAGAATACTTTCCGGCCGCCTTGGTTCCACCGCAACATCATGAGCGAATACATGGGCCTGATCCACGGCGTGTACGACGCCAAGGCGGAGGGCTTTGTCCCCGGCGGCTCCAGTCTACATAACTGCATGTCACCACACGGTCCCGATGCCGATACCTTTGAGAAAGCGTCCACGGCCAAACTTAAACCCCAATATCAGGACAACACACTGGCGTTTATGTTTGAAAGCCGTTACGTGTTTCATCCCACGGAGGCGGCGCTCAACGCCGACTTTCGCCAGCGCGACTATGTTGAGGTCTGGCAAGGGTTACGGCCACATTTCGACCCTAACCAGCGTTGAGCGACGCGTGCACCAAGAGAGCATTAATAACAGTGTTTAAAGAGTGACAGCGTGCCCGAACTCAACCAAACCCATGATCCTGAACTTTTGAGCTGGGTTGACTCTGCTAACCAGGCGGATAGTGATTTTCCGATTCAAAATCTGCCTTTTGCAGTGTTCCGCCGACGGGACCGCGATGAATCGTTCCGTGGTGGTGTCGCCATCGGCGATCAGGCTGTCGATCTTGGCGCCGTTCATGCCCACGGAGTATTTTCTGGTGATGTCGCACGCGTAGTACAAGCGTGTACTGAACCCACCTTAAACGCTTTTATGGCAATGGGTCAGGACGCGTGGTCGAGTTTAAGACAAGCGCTGTCCGAAGGTTTGCGCCAAGAGTCACCGTTAGCCGACAAATTGCGTGCTTGTCTCGTCCCTTTCACACAAGCTGAGTTCACGCTACCTGCCCGAATCGGCGACTACACGGATTTCTATGCCTCGATTCACCATGCCACCAACGTAGGTCGCTTGTTTCGCCCGGACAACCCGTTGATGCCGAACTACAAATGGATCCCTGTCGGTTATCACGGTCGTGCCTCATCGATTGGGATCTCCGGTCAGTGCTTTCCACGCCCCAGCGGTCAAACTAAAGCGTCGGACGCTGCGCAACCCACATTTGGACCTTGCCAACGTCTCGATTACGAGCTCGAGGTCGGCATCTTCATCGGTCCTGGAAATGAGCCAGGCACACCCATATCGCTCGCCCAAGCCGACTCCCATGTGTTTGGCTTATGCCTGCTCAATGACTGGTCAGCGCGGGACTTACAAGCCTGGGAATACCAGCCGCTGGGGCCGTTTCTTTCGAAGAACTTCGCCTCGACTATCTCTCCGTGGATTATCACGCTGGAGGCCTTGACGCCGTTTCGCGCGGCGTGGACGCGAGCCCCAGCTGACCCGCAACCGTTGTCCTATCTCGACTCACAGGCCAATCGCGCCACTGGTGCTTTCAATATACAACTTGAGACACTTATAGAGACGGAGCAAATGCGCGGCAACGGCCAACCGCCCTCCAAACTATCATTGACTAGTTTCCGCCACTCCTATTGGACCATCTCGCAGATGGTGGCACATCACACCGTCACTGGTTGCAACCTGCAGCCCGGCGATCTTTTTGGGAGCGGTACACAATCCGGACCGACCCCGGATCAAATGGGATCGCTGCTTGAGCTGACGGAGGGTGGAAAAAATCCCATGACATTAAGCAATGGTGAGACCAGAACTTTTCTCCAAAACGGCGACACCGTGATCATGCGCGGCTGGTGCGAGGCAGCCGGTGCGGTGCGCATCGGCTTTGGTGAAGTGACTGGCACCGTGTTGCCGGCTTTGTATTAGTTCTATCTAATCGCATTTGCGGACCGTTATGATTCTTTACGATTACTTTCGTTCCTCAGCAGCGTACCGTGTGCGGATTGCACTGAATCTTAAGGGCATTGACTACGAACGCCGGGCGGTGAACTTAGTGAATGGCGAGCAAAGCTGCGACGATTACAAAACACTACATCCACAAGGCTTAGTGCCGTCCCTCAAACTGAACGATGGCAATGTGTTGCACCAGTCACTGGCAATTTGTGAATACCTGGAAGAGGCCTATCCGGAACCGTCATTACTTCCTTCGGACACCGCAGGCCGAGCGCGGGTCCGGGCACTAGCTCAGGCTATCGCGTGTGATATTCATCCGCTGAACAATCTTCGGATCCTAAAGTACTTGACTGAGACGCTCGCGGTGAATGAAGAGGCAAAATTAACATGGTACCGGCACTGGATAGACGAAGGTTTTGCTGCACTGGAAACTCTACTGCAGAGTCCAGAGACACGGGAGTTTGGTCACGGCGATAGCCCAACCCTCGTTGATGTCTGTCTGGTGCCACAGCTATACAATGCGAGACGTTTCCAGTGCGACTTATCACCTTACCCCACACTCGTGCGAATCGGCGAATCGTGTGAGCAATTATCGGCTTTCGCCAGAGCCCATCCAGACCAACAGCAAACAATTGGTGACTGAATCCGCTAGTTTCTCACAGGCCAAAACCGTCACAGCGAAAAGAATGCCAAGATCAAGTGATCGTTGCTACGCATCGTCGTTCGTTAGTAAAGCGTATAAGAATAACCAGCCTGGATGCGTAACACGGGATCCGTAGATCCCGCCTTGCCGAATCGCTCCATGAACAAATCCAAATACAACGAGCACGATCACAATCAGGCGGTTGCTGTAACCGCCGACAGCGAAAGGCGAGTTTTTTGGGCCATGCTACTGACGGGCAGTTTTATGCTCGCCGAAGTGGTCGGCGGCCTCCTGTCGGGTTCGCTAGCACTACTCGCGGATGCCGGGCATATGCTGAGCGACTTCGTGGCCATGGCACTGGCATGGGTCGCTTTTCGCGTTGGGCGCAAGTCCCCGGATCTGCGACGAAGTTATGGATATCACCGATTTCAGGTTTTGGCGGCGTTCGTCAACGGTCTGACACTGATTGTCATCGCTGCATGGATTCTCGTCACCGCCATCGCAAGACTGTTTGCACCGGTCGACGTACTTGCAGGGCCAATGCTTGTAATCGCAGCGATTGGGCTGTTGGTGAATATCGCCGCGTTCGCGATCCTAAAAAGCGGTGATAGAGAAAATCTCAATCTCAAAGGTGCAGCGCTACATGTTCTTGGCGACCTGCTGAGCTCAGTAGCAGCCATTGTTGCCGCCGTAATCATTCTACTCACGGGATGGATGCAGGCCGACCCTATACTATCGCTCTTCGCTGGGCTGCTTATTGTCAGGGTAGCCTGTAGCGTCGTCAGGCTGTCTGGACATATATTGTTAGAAGGCACACCCGAGCTGGTAGATCCGCAACAAGTCAAGATAAGTCTAACAACGCGTATCCCAGAGGTTCTGGATGTGCATCACGTTCACATTTGGTCACTTACAAGCGAACGACCAGTGCTCACACTTCATGCTCTTGTGCGCGAGGATGCAGATCATGACCAGGTAATGAACTCGATACATAAAGCACTCAAAAGTCTTTTTGGCGTTGCTCATGCCACGGTCCAGCTTGAATACGGTGCTTGCGTAGACGAACTAAAGCAACCTGAAACGGTGTAACAAACAAATGGAATTGCTTCGACTTCCAACTTTAGCTTCGCCTACATGTGTCTAGGCATGTAAGCATTGAGTGTTACCATTTGCTCACCAGGCTTTCTTCGCACATGTTTCTGCTTCTGATGGAGCGCAACGACATGACTAATCATACTGTGCTATCGCATCGAATTCCGCGGTCGATTGTCCATGAAACCACATATCCGATAATCCACAATGTGGACAACGAAAGGTGGGCGTCGAACAATAACTTGACCATAAACCGTATGGACGTCCTCGTACGGTAATCCTTAACTTGCTGGCGCCGGAACAGCCAGTACACACCCGACGCCGATCAGTGTCACGTTCGAATTGAGCACCACTTGCCTATGCGATCAGAAAGGGATGACCCCCAATTTCCAAAAAATGGC
>JAOTYS010000449.1 GCA_029861795.1 Gammaproteobacteria bacterium
GATCCCTCTCCTGCAGATGTGTCTTTGCGTGGGCGAGCGCTTCGTCTCGAATAAACGTCAAGATGCCACGATTCAGCGCGAGATCGACTTTCAGGGTTTCCGCTACAGCCTTATAACAGATGCTGTTGCATGTTATAGGTTCTCGCTGATTGCTCTTGGACTGAAGGAGTCGCCAGGCGAAAATCGTCCACCATACCGCGATCTCCGAGTGCAGGCCGCTGACCATGTCCTCGACCGCAAGCTCCGGGAGTTCTGCGATGTAATCTTTGCCATACAACAACTTCCATGTCGCTCTGCCTTCCATAAGCCGGTATTTCTTTCGAGGGTTCTCAAGTTGATCTAGCAAAGTCTTTCCTTCCTGAATAGCAAGAATCTCATCCGGCAACACCGCCAGGCGGGAGAATCTCGAATATTTGCGAAGGAGGCGCTCTTGGTTTTTGTTATCCAAACCATCAACGATGACTTGGAAGTCAAGATCGCTCAGGCCCGGTAGCCACTCTCCCTTCGCGTAGCCTCGTCTCAAATAGATAGCACGCACCGTCGGTTCGGCGGCAAGCATGCGCACCGCTGTACGGATGACGAGTGCGTAGATCGAACGATAGAGTTGAAAAAACGGCGGAAAGGCCGTAGCGAGCACGATTCTTCGAAGAATGCTCTTCAATCGATCTCCAATAGATGGTTGTCGTATCAACATGGAAGGGTGATGGCAAACTGTGGGCTTCCTGCGGCCAGAAGAAATGGCGCCCTCGTCACCGAGCCCCAATCCATACCGTGATCATCTTCGGGGGGACCTTGTTGGATGGATCCGATCCGCTGAGGAGGCTAGCAGAGCTTTGGGAAAGAAAAGGTCAGGGCTATTCCAAGAAGTCGGCATAGGAAGTGTTGTTTACAAAACTCTTTAGCTCCTCGAAGTTCTCCACGAAATCGGAAATCTTTGCCGGCGTTATCCGTCTCAGCTCTGTTTTGACTGGCGACGCCGGAAGCCCAAGGTAGGTTAACGTATTGTTTAAAGTCTCTTGATGTTTTTCGGGTTGTAAGAGATCGTCCTCATAAACCAATTTTAGGTGTGGTATCCCTTCCAATACTTTTTCGTCGCGCACCGCCGCCGCTTCGATTTTTCGAATCGTGTGCTGGAGATCGTCCAGATCAATATTGAACCGGCCCAAGGGAGACGAATCACTGGCTAACAGATAATATTCTCCGCCAAGCTGCACCAAGAGGTGGGATAAGGCTTGTCGCAAGACATTCCGTCTTGTGAGGTACAAAATTTTCCACCCTTGGATATGCATTTTGAGCATGAAAGGATGCATGCCTGATGGAGACACTTGCTGTTCCAGTTGATACGCCATTATCTTACAGCCGTACGCTCTATCCGGGTAAAATGACCGCTTTGCGTTGATGAATGCTTCGGTAAAGACCGTTCCCAATGCAAAGAGTTCCCGCTCGCAGCGAACGAAGGGATTGGAGTTCAAGAGATCAGCGAGGACTGTGCTACCTGTTCTTGTTTGTGCGTAGACTAGGAAATTGTTTTTGAAGCGAGAGGGATGTCTGAACAACCTTGCAGGAACATAGAGGGCGTAAACGGCCGACTCCCTGATCCTAGCGTAGCCTCCAATCAACCAGGGTATTTGCGACGCAACGATCCTTTTATGGAGCCGAACGAGGCCCCTGTTGAAGTTTCTTGGCACGTAAACTACCTATTCTGTTCGAACGTCCGAATGCGCTGATGAGACAGCATCGTGCTCCCCTATTGGGGCTAGGAGGAGGTCTGATAATTCCAAACTACTGAGAGAAAATTAGAGATAATGACAAACGCCCAGTAAGGAGCACTCTGGATATGATCAATTGGCTGATATCGCTTTACCTCTTGGTTTTATCTGAGTCGTCGGCAAAGGAGCCCCACGGTAGAAATGTTCCCCCACCCAGAATCGTCGCTATTGTAACTGGGCCAATACGCTTAACAAAGCCGCGACGATCGGGATCACTGCGTCGCCGAAGCACTACGACGGCATCTGAGTTGGTTCGGCTCTGTTAAGAACGTCTTATGGAACTAGGCAAGCAAAGGCAACCTATTCTCTAACCAAATGGTGCCGGGCAATGAACGACCAGCTATCCGATTTGGTCGGTAGGAGACTCATCCCATGCCTGTACGTTGCGTCGAGTCTACTAAGTGTCATTGAATAGACCAGCAAAAAGGGAACTAAGACATTTTCCTCGCTTTGAAGCCTATTGCGTAACCGAGTGCAGGAGTATCTCGATGGATTCAATAAGAACATTCTCTGTGACCGCGGGATTAACGATAACATGGTGTTTGTCTATTTGGACAAAAAATTATGAAGAGTTTTCCCAGACAGACAGCATAACTCTCTTATTGCATTGCGTTGCCATTTTGCTTAGTCAGTTTTTCCTTTATGCCTTCTTAGTCAAACTAGCGAAAAATAAGATAGCGCCTGACCTTTTAAACGCCACCTACTGCGTTTTTAACTTGTACACCGTTGTTTTGGTGCATATTGGAACCATCGCCAGACTTGGTGCTACCCTTTCTTTACTTTTGATCGCGGGTCTACTAATCGGATTCTATAGCCTATTTAAATTAATCAGTAAAGGTACGCTAAGTGTGAAGCTAGTTCATGCGCTTGTTGTGCTTTTTGTGCTTCAGGTATTCGGGGATTTTCTTTGGAATCAGCACCAAGGAGAAGCTAAGCTCGCTGAGACAGCAAAGTTTCCGAAACATTTCACTTTCCCCAAGTTCAAGCAGACCCCTAACGTATACCTGATTTCTTTTGACGCATTGATACCGGAGGCCATCGCAGCGAAATTTCTGAATATCGAGGAAATAGAATATATCTCGGTAATGCGTGATGCGGACCTTCGCATATTCAAGAACGCTTTTTCGGACCGAGTTCCTACTAAGGAATCCTTGAATTCAATTCTTGCGATGGATCTTGCTTATTTCGATAGCATGCCTGCTCCGGAAAGGTATCTGTTTGCTTCAGGACAAATAAACAGCCCCCTGTACGAGATATTTCGACGCAATGGCTATAAGGTGCAGTTTTTCTACAGCAGCTCGTATTTCGGCGCGAGTCACAAAGCAAAACTGGACCACTATGGGGTAGCTAACGATGGGGGTCTATGTGACCACATAGACAACGACTACTCTCTCATGGGCTATTGCTTGTCTATTTTCTCAGACTTCAGAGTTAAATTCTTTGAGAAAGGGCACTCGGAGTACCCAAAACTTCTGATTGATAGGATAAAAGAGGTTGGCAAATCACCGAACAACTGGCTAACCCTGGCGTACGTATACAGTCCTGGCCATACCAAAACAAGTTTTGATCCTTACAATTCTGAACACTTAAGGAAATATGGAGAAGCATTTAGGGAAAAAAGAGACTTTGAGGCCGCGGCCTATATTAAGGAGTTGATTCGCGCTATCTACGAAAATGATCCGAGCGCTGTTTTGCTCATCTTCGGTGATCATGGAGCGTGGATATCGAGAGGCCTATGGCAAAAAAAACAGATAGCAGAAAACAGCCCGTTGACTCGAGAAGAAATCTTTCAGGATCGTCACGCCATCGCCGCTGCCCTTTATCCGAAGGACTTCTGTCGCGACGATTTTGAAGAGCCCATTGGCATTGTCCGTATAGGAAGGAATATTGTTAAATGCCTGTCTGGTGGCAAAGATCCACTTCCGGCATTCTATCAAGCGAATGATGATGATTTTCTAGAATATAAGTACGAATGATCGAAACAAGTTCGTAGCCTGAGAACCAGCTTGATGTGCGCAATCGTCGCAATTATCCGCTTGGGAGACTCAACGCTGACACTGCGGCGCCGAGCTAGACGAGATTTGTGCTGTGCTGGAGTGTGTTCCCCAAGTGTCCCATAGACACCCTCACGGAGTGACTGAACGGCTGAGAGGGGCTTAAATACTGGCTGGGGGAGAGGGATTCGAACCCCCGTTGGCGGAGTCAGAGTCCGCAGTCCTACCGCTAGACGATCCCCCA
>JAOTYS010000450.1 GCA_029861795.1 Gammaproteobacteria bacterium
CGCCGAAGTTCGGCTTCCTCGCGGGACACAAACGTCCAACCGATCGCCTCGGCGTATTCGAGGATTCGGGCTTGGACAGTCTTGTGTTCTCCGGGCGTGGGCATGTCAATTGTGTAGTCTACGGACGTTTGGCGAATTCTAAAGCGCGCCGTACAAACCCCTCCAATTGTGTGCTGTTGATTGCTTCCGTCCGCCAACTCGGATTCGTATCGTGGTGAAAATTGTTGGCGTATTCGACGATGTCTCGCAGCTCGTCAATATCAGGTTGGGACAAGATCTCCCGCGCCGTGCCAACTCGTTGATCACAAATCCCCCGGAACGAGCCGAGAAGCGTTCCGGGAGGAAAGTATTCAGGATAAGCAACGCGAAAGAACGCCTCCAGCAAGTGACGGATTGCGCTGGCAATTTCCCTCTCGTTTTGACCTCCATTCGCTAAGTATTCACGCAACGTAGCGTGCCTCCGATCGTTCTCAGTAATCGAGTCCTCGTCTACGTCCCAAGACTCGAGTGTTGAACCGGTCCCATCCCGCACAATATGTAATGCCGCGCGGTCTGTCGGATCAGCGTTCTCCCAAATCCTACAGAGAAAAGGCTTTGTGTGAGAAAGCACGATCACTTGAGAAACCTGACTTGCTAGACGACGAATCTGCTGCACCGTGGTGAGAGAACGATGCTCGTCGAGACTCGATACAGGATCGTCGATTACAATAATCTTATTCGCCCGATTCGAATCCAGTTCCAGTGAAGTGAGGAAAAATGCGAGAGCAAGAGCGTTTCGGTCACCGGCGCTCAAAACGTTCCTGAATGAGTGTTCCCCTGGCCGAGGGTTTCCTCCACCGACGGCGATGGCCGTATTATTAATTACGACGTTGTAGGTGCAGGTTGGACCACCACGTGTGTTGGTGGCTGTAACGCTATCAAGCCGATACCCGACATTGAATAGATCTAAGTAGCGATTGATTGCGGCTTCGTAGTTCGGAAAAACATTTATTCGATACTGATCCAGCGCCGCACGAGCCTGGTTACGTTGTTGCTCGGTGGCAGCCTTCGCCTGCTTTTCAGCCAGATAGGCATCGCAAAGCTCAGCAGTTGCTGGCGTGTACCGTGATTTCATAGCCTTGAGACGAGATAATGCTGTGGTAAGGACCGCTGGGTTAGCTGTTGCTGCCCGCTCCTTCACGTTCTCGATAGTCTGGTTCGCTAAAGTGAGCTCCTGGTTCAGAGTAATGATAGCGTCACAGCGAGTTTCGTAAGCGACAACTGCAGCACGAACATCGTCTGGGACTTCAATCGAATCGAGCGGTGCCGCCTGCTTTTGATTGAGCAATGCAGCTACTCGATCGCGAGCAAGAGTCCAGTCATCTATGATTGCCGTTGAATCGATTGCCAATTCGGTAATGTCTGCGAATCGTGACCAAAATTGGCGACGCTCCATAAGCATCCTCACCGCGCGTTCGAAGGTCACTGCCGTATTGCCAGAATGATCACGACTCAAGGTTGAAGAGGCATCACGAATATCTCGCTGCAAATCCCGGTAGGCGTCGCTAAAAAATGCGCGATAGTGTGTGATCACTGGAGAACCCGTTAGGTCCTGGGCGCAGAAGACACACTGGTTAGCTACTTCTTCAGGCCTCTCATCCTGACGACGCATCCCACTGGAGGCCCACTCCTCTGCTCCCGCACCGGCCGTGGCCAAGTGCGCCTGAACGCGGGCTGCCGCTGCCGCGTCCAATGCAGGGACACCGGCTTGAATGACCTGCTCGATTGAAATCAGATCCAAAGATGGGAGAGTTAGCAGTTCAAAATTTGGAGTGTTACGGATCGGATCCTGCTCGCGACTTGCCGCGAGGTTCCGCTCTGCAGTCTGTATCTCTTGGTCAACGTTCGCATTCTGTTGAAGAGCACAAAAATCGTCTGCAGAGAGGTCGCCGCGCTCATTGGCAGGAATAGCAGTTCCCAGACGCCGCAAATCCGAATTGTGGTTTTCCACCTGCGCGACTAAGTCTTGCAGTTGCTGATTCAGGGCAACCCCCTGAGCGCCCAAGATCAGCTCATGTAGATTCTGCCGATGGTCACTGCCAACCACCAATCCCGAATAAATGTTGTCGTCAACAAATATGTCGTCAAATACCACCATCTCTGGCAGCGTCCGATTCCATGCTCCATTTTGGAACATTGCATCGGGCGGGCCACCACTGCACGAGATAATCACGTGTGGTGGGTGTTGGGCGGCTAGGCGCCTCCTTTCGACAATTGGGATCGGATTGCCTGTGGAAAGAGAACGTAGGATTGCAGCAAGGGTGGTCTTGCCTCTCCCATTCTCAGCGTAGAGCAGCGTAAGGCGAGATAGCGGAATATTCGCTGCTGCAGCCACAGAGTCGAAACATCCAACATTTCGAAGGAGCTGTAGAGTATCAATCATCAGTTCGCAGCCAATTCTAGTTTGGGAATCTCCAGATTATGAACGCGCGTCCTCGCTGTCATCAGTTCGTGAAGGAGGGTTCGGAAAAGTTCTTGGAGCAAATCACGTTTTGACGTCGCCGAATTGTACTTCGTGTCGATCAATTCCAGATTAACAACAATCTTGTTTTGCTCGGTCTTCGATGGAATCGGAACAAGTGTGCGTTTAACCGCGCCAACATTAAAGTGCTGTTGTGCGAGTCCGATTTTCCCAGCTTGGACTTGAACTTTAGCGGCGTCTGAGTTGAAGAACCTGCTCAGATAGTGGCTTTGCAGTTTTGCTGTATTGGGGCGAATGATAATCAAATCGATGCAATTGCTGCCGTCGAACTCCGGAGGAACTACGCAAGAGGTTCCTGGGTAGCCTGTCCGCACGATCAAAACATCTCCAGTGGATAATTTCGATTTCGCAACAGGGCCATCATTCGCCTTTTCAGAGATGTAGACCATCGGCTCAAGTTGGAGACGGTCTTCACGAACATTCTGCGACCGAAAGGCTGGAACACCCTTTGGCACGTAATAGCTGGATGGCTTTACCACTATTCCGACCGTAATCTTCTCGCAGACCTCTTGACATGGCACCACCTCCCAGCTTTCGGGCACGGGGCCGATTTCGGTCTGCTTTTCGGGTTCGTTGCGGAGGCCTTCGGTAAAGAGCTTGTGCATGAGTGCTTTTTTTAGCTCGTTGGTGGTCTGAATGATCCGCTCCTGCGCTTCGATCGACCGCTGCACCGCTGAAAGGATGTGTGCGATCTTCTTCTGCTCGGGAAGTGGCGGGAGCGCTATAGGCAGCTCCGCCAACTTTGACTGCGAAAGATTCGGAATGGTGGTGACGTTACCACGACCGAAGTAGAGCTTTGCAACGTCGAACGCATACCAAAGCCAATAGACACCAAACTGCGGCTCTGCCTTCTCGCCCTTCGCACGGAGGCGGTGGAGATGATTTTGATAGAGGCACCCATCCACCTCACTGTTCCAAATCGCAGTCCTTCCGATTGATCCACCTTCGCAGACTAAAAGATCGTCCGTTCGTAGTTTGAGACGTGACTCCTCGGCTTCGGTGAAGTGCATCTGATCCAAATCGGACAGTTCTAGTCGGTTCCAGAAGACATTTTTGGTTCGAAGAAACGGTCGCTGGTTGTTTCCGGCGCGGTTTTTCTTTGAAACTTGTTTCCCTTGTTGGATGTCGAACGCGGAATCAACGCGATTGACTTCCCAGGTTGACGGAAATTCGCCGATTTCCGTTTGTTGGCGTTCCGCACTCATACCCCAATCTTCTCAAGAATTTCCCGCAAGGCATCGTCGGTTTCGTTGGCCTCAGCCTCGATGATTCTCAGATCCGCCACTATCTCCCCGATCGGCCGGTAGGTCTCTACGTCGCCGGTATGAATGTAGCGGCTAGGGGAAATGTTGTAGTCGTTTTTCTTTAGCTCGGCGTCGTCAACGACACGGCTGAGTTTTTCCTCTTGCTTCCAACCGATCAAGGTGTCGGCGATTCGGGCGATGCCCTCGGGCGGGATGAAGTTCTTGGGGT
>JAOTYS010000451.1 GCA_029861795.1 Gammaproteobacteria bacterium
TCATTTTAGATGCCAACGCATCGGGATCATTGGCTGGTACGGTTATACCGGCCGTATCTTCAAACATCGACCCTATCGCACCGACCTCGGTTGCGATTATCGGCAGCCCGCTTGCCATTGCCTCCAGTATGATCATCGGCATCCCTTCCGTATGGGAAGGAGAAACGTAGCAGTCTAGATCGTGAAGCGCCCTGTCCACCTGATCATGCGCAGCCACAAACGTTACTCTATCTCCCAACTCCAGTTGTGCGCTCCGACGTCTGACGTTTTCCTTTTCTGAGCCGTCACCCACGAGCAACAAGTGCGTTTGAGTGAGCCTGGATGCTACCTTCGCGAATGCTTCCAACAGCAGGAGATGGCCTTTTTCCTCAGTAAATCGGGCGAAGGTTCCGAAGACGTAACGATCGGACGGTATCCCCCAGTACGCTTTTCCAAAACCCGTTCTTCGACAATTAAAGATCTCTGTGTCGACTCCATTTGGAATGAAGGTAACCTTTCCCTGTAGAACTGGGCTCTTTAGTAGACCGTTCATTTCTTCCGATACGATCACGATTTGATCGAAGCGTTTGAGCAACTGACGATCCAGTTTTTCGTAAGCTCGCAGATTTGTCGTGTTTGAAGTCCAGCCATGCAGGGTGGCCACGGCCCGTATACCGAGTAGTTCGGCAACAACCAGGCCATAGGCATTACTCTTGAGATCGTGGCTATGTAATGCCATCGCATTTAGATTTCTGACTTTTTTAAACAACTCTACCAAAGTCCGAACGTCAAGCTTGGAATGACAGCGAATTATTTCTACCGAGATCCCCTGCTCGTTCGCATTCCTATACAGGTCGGTGTTATGGGTGAGGTGATCCTCCAAAACTAGAAGCGACACGTCAACACCGAGCCGGACAAGGGACTTTATCGAAGTAACGATGACGCGCTCTGCGCCATAAAAACCGTTCGCCGACCGCAGATAGACAACGCTCACGGGTTAGTCGTATCAAGTTGCATCCGCTGCGATTTCGAGATATTCAGGCCACTCTCTACCAAACCCAAATAGACCCAGAAGTAGGCGATCAGCGGATAGTGAGTAAAGCGGTCCCCAAACATGTTCGTAGCCGCCACGGCCGCTATGCAGGCGACCATTCCAGCTCCAAGCCCTTTGAGCAGCGGGTCCTCAGCGACGATATAGAGCCTTCGGCTGATCTTCGTGGCACGCCAGAAGATCAGCAGCAGAATCAGAAATCCAATAGCTCCCTGCTCAGTTAGCACTTTGACAAAGTAGTTGTGGGTGTCCTGCCCGGTCGGATTCAATCGCGCAAAAGATCGAAATCCGACCCCGACGATTGGGCTCTGCCCGTATATTTCCATGGCCGTATCCCAGAGCTCGAATCTTGACTGAGCTGACGCGTCACGATCGTCTTCTTGGACAAATATGGAATTGAATCTTTCCTGAACGGATTCTGGAAAGAAATTCAAAAGAGCTCCTCCAGAAATCACCGTAAAGGCGATGACTAGCACTGCGACTTTCTTGTTCACGTGCCACGCCAGCACAGTCAATCCGACCAGCAGGGCCAGATATGCTCCGCGCGAGAAGGAATAGACTGCGCAATACATATTCAGGATCGCAAGTCCCGAAACGAGAGCTCTGGCCCTAAAGTTCTTTACACAGAAGATGAAAGCGATGAGAACGAGTGTGTAGGTCGCATAGAAGGCCGCAATTTCGTTACTGCCGAGCAGCATGAAGGTTCCGCTTACGAGTCGCAAATCATCATCGTAGTTGAAGCGGTATACGCTGGACAGCTGCGAATAGAACACCCAAAACATGTAAGGGAGCGGCAGCATGGTCGCTCCGAGGGCGTAAATGAGTCCCCGCCGATCTCGTACCGAATTGAGGACCAGGAAGTAGAACAGCATGCCTATCAGTGTGTCTTTGAGCATACTCAACAATGACGCATCGTTGAGTTGCCCCAATGTATTAACGGCGTAGAAATAAGAGAACAGATAGATCAGACTATAAGCCAGGATCGGCTTGCCGAGCGCAGTGGGCATCGTCGAGGATAGATCTTTGCGAAGCTTCCAGGTCAACAACGAGAATAACAACATCACATTGATGAAGTTAATCCCTGCTCCAAATGTTGGAAGCTTGCCTAAATAGATATTCTGCAACGGAATTACAGAAATCAAGACCAACAGCGGCCAGTTGGGGCGATGATCAGCAAGAGGCCTAGAATAACTGCCGCCAACCTCGGTCCTTGAAATAACACCGTCCGTCATAATGCTTCGGCGGATGCATACAGCTGACGATAGCTGTCCATCATCCTGTTCATGGAAAATTCTTCTTCGACGAGCTCCCTCGACCGAACCCCCATGTGCTTCCGAGCGCCAGAGTCCGAGAGTAGCCGGCTCGTGCACTCATGGATTGAATCCACGTCCGCGGACTTCACGAGATAGCCATTGACGCCATGCCGAACCACCTCTGAGTTACCACCAACGCGCGTGGCCACGATAGGAAGCCCTGAAGCCGCCGCCTCGATCAGGGCGTTCGATAGGCCTTCCGATAAGGACGTGGATACAAATACGTCGAAAGCGTAAATGATTGTGCTCACGTCGGCTCGTTGCCCGAACAGGTGAATTCGATCCGCGCAAGGCGTATTCTCCGCCGCCGCCTGGAGATCCCCTCGCAATTCACCGTCACCGACAAGGGCCAATACTGCTCTAGGTAGCTCTTGGGCCACTTTTTCGAAGGCTGCCAGCAGATATCGATGTCCCTTCACGGCATTCAGATTAGCCACGCAACCCAGCACCAAGGCATCCTCGGACAGCCCCAATCTCTCCCGCGCCCGCGTTCTCAGCGTCTGCGATGTCATCGGGAAACGGTTGAGATCTACGCCATTGGAAATCAAGCGAGTCTGGTCGCGGCTGATGTTCTCACTCTTGACCAGGGCATCAAGAATGGCCATCGAAGGCGCAATCACTAACAAAAACCGCTGATTCAGAAAGCGAAACAGCAGCTTGAGTTTGACGTTCTTCTTAAACCCCATGTCCCGGCGGTTTGATATTTTTGATGGTTTGTTCTTTCTCCCACAAATAAGGGCATTGATCATGTCAGCCTTCTCGTGAGCCGACTGGATAATATCAAACCGCTCCCGGCCCACCAGCCTTTGTATCCTACAGACCGTCATCAATCCTCTTAACCCGTAGATACGACCGATGGGCCAGTGGATGACCTTGAGATGCTCTTTCCCGTCCAAGTGGCCCGCCTCGTAGGGAATCTCCACCATATTGGCAAGCTGCACGATCGTGGCGTCAAAAAGAGATGGGTCCAGTCGCGAAACCACTTCGTACAGATGCCGTTCGCTGCCGCCGGCGTTAGTTCCCACGTAGGTATCGATAATATATAGGATTCGGATTCTTCTCATCTGCGACATATCGATACGGAAAGACGGCTCTATCTCGCTACCTGCCTATCACTCGACGAATAGAACAATCGCTCCAGATATAGAAGCGTTTCCTCCGGCGAACCGATGAGCCCCACACGCTGCAAATTCAAAGGATCCGTGGAGCGCGGCACATTGACCCCCGGCTCTGCCGATGCCACGCTCGAGTAGCCTGCGGCCTTCGCTTCCTGCCGGAGCTCATCGCTGAAATCCTCCTTCGTTCCATTGGGGAAAGCAAAGTGACGGACCGGTCGGCCTATTTCCTTCTCAATTAACCGCTTTGAATCGCATAACTCATCCACCGCGCGCTGTTTTCCCAGGCGTGACATGCAGATATGGCTGACTCCATGGGACCCGACATCCATTCCTGCCTCCACGAAGCTTCTTATTTGACTCCAAGTCAGCATCCTCACTCCCCCGCTATGCAAATCTACATCCAGTAACTCCGCCAACTCGTCGAGTGCCGATCGCATCTGCGGTTCCGGCAGACGTTTCAGATAACATCCGAGCCTATTGTTGACGTCGCAGCGGTGAGAAAAATTCGAGAGAGATATGAGAGCGTTACTCA